>NZ_JBEXHY010000008.1:0-110892 GCF_040608295.1 Micromonospora sp. NPDC005197
GCGCGGTCGTCTGGGGGTCGGGGTTGCCCGGCCGCGGGCTCCCGGGGGCGCTCGCCGCGCGCGCCCGCCGAGCGCGCGACGGCGCGACGGCGGCGCAGCTCGCCGACGCGGCCGCCGAGCTGTGCCGGGCGGCCGAGCTGGACACCTTCGGTCGGCCGCGCTACCAGCTGCTGGTCGTCGAGCTGACCGGCCCGGCGGGCGCCCGCGTGCTGGCCTGCCGGGGAACCGGCGCGAACGCGCTCACCGGCGCGGCAGTCGCCCTCGGCGCCCTGGCGGTCGCCGCCGGCGACGTGCCACCGGGCGTGCACCACCTGGCCGAGGCGGTGGACCCGGCCTGGGCGGTGGACGTGCTGCGCACGAGTCCGGCGGTCACGTCGCTGCGCGTCGAGGACGGCCCGCTGGGGTCGTACGACCTGATCGAGGAGGGGGTGGCGTGAAACCGAGAGTGCTGGTCGCCGGCACCAAGTTCGGCCAGGTGTACCTGCAGGCGTTCCGGCAGCCGGACTTTCCGTTCGAGCTGGCCGGGATCCTCGCCGGGGGCAGCGCGCGGTCGGTGGCCTGTGCCCGGCACTACGGGGTGCCGCTGTGGACCGACGTAGCCCAGGTCCCCGAGGACGTGACGCTGGCCTGCGTGGTCATCCGTGGTGGCCTGCTGGGCGGGCCGGGCGGCGAGGTGGCCCGGGCGCTGATGCGGCGCGGCCTGCACGTGCTGCAGGAGCATCCGTTGCACCACGACGAGCTGGTCGAGTGCCTGCGCACCGCCGGCCGGGCCGGGGTCGTCTACCACCTGAACTCGTTCTACGTGCACACCGCGCCGGTGCGCCGGTTCCTCGCCGCCGCCCGGGCGCTGCTGGCCCGGCAACCGGCCCGCTACGTCGACGCGGCCTGCGGCTTCCAGGTCGCGTACGCGCTGCTGGACATCCTCGGTCAGGCCCTCGGCGGCGTCCGACCGTGGGGCCTCGGCCCGGCGGTCGACCTGCCCGAGCAGGTACGCCGGCTGTCCCGGGTGGACGTGCCGTTCCGCAGCCTCGACGGGGTGCTCGCCGGTGTGCCGCTGACCCTGCGGGTGCAGAACCAGATGGACCCGGCGGACCCGGACAACTACGCGCACCTGCTGCACCGGGTGACCATCGGCACCGAGGCCGGCAACCTGACCCTGGTCGGCACGCACGGGCCCACGGTGTGGAGCCCTCGGCCGGACTTCCCGCAGCAGGTGCAGGACCGGGGTGTGGGCCGACCGCACTTCGCCGACGGCGACGGCGACGAGCCGGACCACCTGGACGTGCCGAGCGCGCAGCCGCTGGCCGACGCGGTCGCGCCCAGCTATCGCAGGGTTTTCGAGGAGGTCTGGCCGGCCGGTGTCGGGTACGCGTTGGGCAACCTGCACGCCGCGGCGCTGGGCGGGAGGAAGCTGGCCCGCCACGGCCAGTACCACCTGAGCCTGTGCCAGCTGTGGCAGGACGTCACGGCCCGGCTGGGGCCACCCGAGCTGGTGCACTCCGTACCGCCGCGGATGTTCGTGGCGTCCGACGTGGCCGAGCTGGCCGACGCCGCGGCCGGGGCGGTCGACCCGCCGGTCGGCGCCGAGCCGCAGCGGATCGGTGCGCGTCCGTGACCCCCGTCGCGCGGACGTGGCTGCGCTGCTTCCGGCCGCTGCGCTGGCCCGGGCTGCGTCTGGTCTGCTTCCCGCACGCCGGCGGCAACGCCGCGTTCTACCGGTCGTGGTCGGCGCAGGTGCCCGACGACGTCGAGGTGCACGGCGTGCAGTACCCGGGCCGGATGGACCGGTCGGCGGAGCCGTTCGCGGCCGACCTGCCGAGCCTGGCCGAGGGTGTCGCGCAGGCGGTACGGGCGCTGCCGGCCGACGCGCCTGTCGTCCTGTTCGGGCACAGCCTCGGCGCGTCGGTGGCGTACGAGACGGCACGCCGGTTGGACGGGCCCGGCAGCGTGCTGCGGGCGCTTGTCGTCTCCGGTCGCCCCGGGCCGGGCCGGCTGCGCGCCACAAGCGTGCACCTGGCCGACGACGACACGCTGTGGGCGGAGACCGGCCGCCTCGGCGGCACCGGCCGCGAGGCTCTCGACCACGAGGGCGTACGCGCCATCGCACTACCGGTGCTGCGCGCCGACTACCGGATCGCCGAGACGTACCGCCCGCAACCACCCGTGCCGCTGCGAGCGCCGGTGCTGGCCTGCGTCGGCGCGGACGACCCCGAGGTCACCGCCGACGAGGCCGGCGACTGGGCGACGCGCACCCGGGGCGGGTTCACCCTGCACACCTTCCCCGGCGGGCACTTCTACCTGCTGGCACGCCGCAACCAGCTCATCGACACCATCCTGCGGACCACGCACCGCAGCCCGGTGCCCACCTGGTCGGCGGCCGGCCCGTGATCCCGGCGAGCGTGCACTACCACCGGGCCCGGGACCTCACCGAGGCGCTGGAGCTGCGCCAGGCGTACGGCGACCAGCTGCGGCCGCTGGCCGGCGGGCAGTCGCTGCTGCCGGCGCTCAAGCTGCGCCGGGACCGCGTCGACACCCTGCTGGACCTCGGCCGGGTCACCGAACTGTCGTACGTGGCGCACCGCGACGACCACCTGGCCGTCGGCGCGCTGACCCGCTACCACCGGCTGCTCGACGACCCGCTCGTCGACCGGCACGCCCCGCTGCTGGCGGCCGCGGCCGCGGCGGTCGGTGACCCACAGGTGCGACACCTGGGCACCGTGGGTGGGGCGCTCGCGCAGGCTGACCCGGCCGCGGACGTGCCGCTGGCCCTGGTCGCGCTGGACGCCGTGGTGGTGCTGCGCAGCGCTACCGGCGTACGGCAGGTGCCCGTCGCCGAGCTGGCCGTCGCGCCGGGTGTGACGGTCTGCCGGCCCGACGAACTCGTCACCGAGGTCCGGGTGCCGCTGCCCGGCCCGGCGCGGTGGCGCTACCGGACGTTCGCCCGGCCGGCGTTGGAGTGGTCCCTGGTAGCCGTCGCCGTCGCCGACTCCCGGGTGGCGCTGGCCGGGATGGGTCCGACCATCCGGCGGGCGTACGGGGTCGAGTCGGCCCTCGCGCAGGGCGCCGGTGTCACCCTCGCGGCGGCGCGGGCCGACGAGGGGTGCGACCCGCCCGACGACGGGCGGGCCTCGGTCCCGTACCGGCGGCACCTCAGCCGGGTGCTGGTGGCCCGTGCCCTGACCGATTCCGGCGCCACTGTGGAGGAACCACGATGAGCATCGACGCCCGGCCCGGTACGACGACCGTCGCCGTCACCGCCACCGTCAACGGCAGCCCGGAGAGCCGCCGGGTGCCGGCGCGCACCCTGCTGGTCCATCTGCTGCGCGAGGAGTTGGGGCTGACCGCCGCGACGGTGGGCTGCGACACCTCCTCCTGCGGTGCCTGCACCGTGCTGTTCGACGGGCGGTCGGTCAAGTCGTGCACCCTGCTGGCCGCGCAGGCCGACGGCGCCGACATCCGCACCGCCGAAGGGCTCTCCGACGGCGACCGGCTGCACCCGGTGCAGGAGGCGTTCCGGGAGCACCACGCCCTGCAGTGCGGCTTCTGCACCCCGGGGATGGTCCTCGCGGTGGTGAGCCTGCTGAAGGAGAACCCGGGGCCGCTCACCGAGCACGACGTGCGGCACGCCCTCAAGGGCAACCTGTGCCGCTGCACCGGCTACCACAACATCGTCCGCGCCGTGCTCGCCCTCGACGAGGCCCGACAGGCCGGATGACCGCCAGAGACCGGAAGGGAGGCCGACCATGTCGGCGCGTTACGTACTCGGGGTGAACATCGGCTTCCACGACTCCAGCGCCGCGCTGGTCCGCGACGGCGCGCTCTGCGCCCTGGTCGAGCAGGAGCGGGTCAGCCGCCGCAAGCACGCGGTGGGCCAGCCGCCCGCCGAGGCGGTCGCCGCGTGCCTGGCGATGGCGGGCATCGCCCCGCAGGAGGTGGACACCGTCGCCATCGGCTGGGACTTCCGGGACATCCCGCTGGGCCGCAACCGACGGTTCACCACCGAGGGGCTGCGGGCGATGCTCTTCCCCGACGACGAGGACCTGAGCATGCCGGCGGTCCGCTGGGTGCCGCACCACGTCGCGCACGCGGCCAGCGCGGCGTACAGCTGCGACTGCGACGAGGCCGCGGTCCTGGTCCTCGACGGCGCCGGCGAGACGCAGTCGACCTCGTTCGGCCGGTACGCCGACGGCGAGATCGAGATCCTGCGGGAGTGGCCCGTGGAGCAGTCGCTGGGCTTCTACTACAACGCCGCGGCCGAGTGGGCCGGGCTGGGCTACTGGGGCACCGGCAAGCTGATGGGCCTCGCCGCCTACGGCAGACCCGGTCCCGGAGCGCCGGTGCGACCCATTTCCGGCGGGTACGAGCTGGTCCGCGGCACGCCCACCGCCGAGGTCCCCACCCGACGCGCCGCGACGCTCGGCCCGCTGATGGCCTACTACCCGGCGGTCGCCGAGTCGCTCAAACCCGAGTTCGGCAAGCTGTTTCCGTACGCGCCGCGCACCGGCGAGGAACCCATCGCGTACGCGGACTTCGCCGCGACGATCCAGCAGGGGCTGGAGGAGACGGTGCTGTCCCTGGCCGCCGATCTGCGTCGGCGGGTGGACACCCCGGTGCTGGCGCTCGCCGGCGGGGTGGCGATGAACTGCACGATGATCGGGGTGCTGGTCCGCAGTGGACTCTTCGACCGGATCTACGTCCCGCCGGTGCCCACCGACGCGGGGGTGTCCCTGGGTGCGGCGCTGGTCGCCGCACGGGAGTGCGGGGAGTTCGCGCCCACCCGCCTCGACCACGCGTACTGGGGTCAGCCGATCACCACGGAGGCCGGCGAGGCGGCGGCCGCGCGCGCCGGCATGGTGCACCGCCGCCTCGGCGACGACGAGTTGGCCCGCTGCGTCGCCGGTGAACTCGCCCGGGGTCGGATCGTGGGCTGGGCGCGCGGGCGGGGTGAGATCGGACAGCGGGCGCTCGGCGCGCGCAGCCTGCTGGCCGATCCGCGATCCCGGCGCAACCTGGAACGGCTCAACGTGCTCAAGGGCCGGGAGATGTGGCGTCCGGTGGCGCCCAGCATCCTCGCCGAGCACGTGTCGGAGCTGATCGAGGGGCCGGTCGGCGAACCGTCGAGGTTCATGCTGGCCGCCGCGTCGCTGCGCCCGGACGGCCGGCTGCGGGTTCCGGCGGTGACCCACGTGGACGGCTCCGCCCGCCCGCAGACCGTGCACCGCGACACCAACCCCGGCTACTGGGCGCTGATCGAGCAGTTCCGGCAGCTCACCGGAGTGCCGGCGGTGGTCAACACGTCCTTCAACCTGGCCGGTGACCCGATCGTGAACTCGGCCGCCGACGCGGTCGACACCTTCGTACGGGCCAAGGAGATCGACCTGCTGGTGCTCGGGGACGCGGTGGTGGCCCGCAGCGAGGCCGACCTGCCGGCCTGACGTGCGAGGGGGCCGCCCGACCGGGCGGCCCCTCGCGTCGAGCGGCTCAGACGCGGGTCGTTCGGCGGTCGCGCCGCCACACCTGGCGGAGCCGGTCGACGAAGAAGTCCCGGTTCACCCAGTAGAACTCCAGCCAGATGTTGTCCGGGTCGCGCAGCCAGATCTGTGAGCCCGCCTCGTGCTTGGAGGTGGTGATGCCGGAGTGCGTGACGCCGACGGCGTCCAGGTGGGTCACCCACTCGTCCAGGTCGGCGCGCTCGGGCACGTGGTAGGCCAGATGGTGCAGCCCCGGGCGCCGCTCGTCGAAGCGGTCGCCGTCGACGCCGCCGTCGGGCGGGTCCACGAGGCAGCCCAGCACCACCGAGGCGAACGACGCCGTGTGCAGCAGGGTGCGGAAGCGGAAGCCGGACTCGGGTGGCGTGACGTCGTTGACCACCACCATCTCGAACACCGAGCAGTAGAACGCGGTGCTGCGTTCCAGGTCGACGACGGTGAGGTTGACGTGGTTGCGACCGTCCAGGCGTGGCATCGCCGCTCTCCTCAGGCCGTCCGGCCGGCCGCCGCGACGGCCGGTCTGCCCAGGGGCTGACCGCCGTCGGGCGCGGGCACCGCCGGCACGGCCTCCAGGACCGACATCGACGAGGTCGGCGTGATCCGCGACAGCCGGAACCCGGCGTCGTCGAGCAGCGCGCGGAACTCCGGCTCGGTCCGGGTCCGCCCGCCGAACAGCGCGAGCGCCTTGACGTCCATCACCTTGCCGGTGTCGTCGTGGTTGCCGTAGCGGCTCACCGACTCGACGATGACCAGTCGGCTGTCGGGCCGGGCGGCGGCGCGGACGTTGCGCAGGATCGCGGCGGCCTGCTCGTCCGGCCAGTCGTGGATGATCGTCTTAAGCAGGTACACGTCGGCGCCCTCGGGCAGCGGGTCGAAGAAGCTGCCGCCGCGGACCTCGCACCGGTCGGCGACATCCGCGCGGGCCAGCACGTCCGGCGCCTCGGTCACCACGTGCGGCAGGTCGAGCAGGATCGCGCGCAGCTCGCGGTGGCGGGCGAGCAGGCCGGCGACGAAGGTGCCGTGCCCGCTGCCCACGTCCACAAGCGTCCGGGCCGTGCCCAGATCCAGCGCCGGCGCCACGGTGCGCAGCACGAACGGGTTGACGCTCTCGGCCGACCGCTCGAACCGGACGCACTCGTGCCGGTGGTCGGCGAAGTGGTCGTAGTAGCGCGTGCCGCCGTGCACGTGCCCGAACGCGGTCTCGCCGGTACGCAGGCTGTGCGTCAGCCGCGCCCACGAGTAGATGTCCGGCGGCATGAGGGGGAAGCACTCGCGGACCGAGAAGGGGTGGTCGCTGCGCAGCGGTTCGGCCAGTGGGGTGAGCCCGAAGACCTCGGGCGTGACCTCGGTGAAGATGCCCCGCCCGGCCAGCGCGCGCAGGCCACGGGTCAACGCGCCGGGGTCGGCGCCGACGCGCCGGGCCAGCACGTCCACCGGCAACGGACCCTCGATGAGCTGGTCGGCGACCGCGAGGTCACACATGACCCGGATGGTGAACGGAACGATGTAGTCGGCCAGTTCGGTGAGGCGGGTGACCGACGCGAGGTCGATGCGAGGCGTCACGGACATGTCCGTACCGTATCCGGTCGAGCGTTGCCATACCAGATAGCATACGAGACACTTGATACGTGCATCTGAACCTGTTCACCCAGTGCTCGCCGTCGCCGCAGTTCAAGGGGTTCTGGCGGCACCCCGCCGACCGCAGCGCCACCGGCTACCGCGATCTCGGCTACTGGGTCGAGCTGGGTCGCCGGCTGGAGGCCGCCTGCCTGGACGCGCTCTTCTTCGCCGACGTGCACGGCACCTACGACGTCTACCAGGGCTCCTGGCGGGCGGCCGTGCGGCACGCCGTGCAGATCCCGTCGATCGACCCGCTGCTCGTGCTGCCGGCGATCGCGGCCACCACCTCCCGGCTGGGCCTCGCCGTCACCTACTCGACGACCTACCACGCCCCGTACGAGTGCGCCCGGGTGTTCAGCTCGCTGGACCACCTCACCGGCGGACGGGTCGCCTGGAACATCGTCACCTCGTATCTGCGGTCCGCGTCGGCGAACGGGCTCGGCTCGTACCTCAACCACGACGAGCGCTACGACCGGGCCGACGAGTACGTCGAGGTGGCCCGGCGGCTGTGGGAGGAGAGCTGGGACGACGACGCGGTCCGGCGCGACGTCGCGGCGAACGTCTTCACCGACCCGGACCGGGTGCGCGAGATCGGCCACGAGGGGCGCTGGTTCTCCGTGCGGGGCCCGCACCAGTGCGAGCCGTCGCCGCAGCGCACCCCCGTGCTGTACCAGGCCGGGGCGTCCGGACGGGGGATGACGTTCGCGGCCCGGCACGCCGAGGTGGTCTTCCTGACCATGGCGGAGCCGGCCAGCGGCGCGTCGCAGGTGGCCCGGCTGCGCGCCGAGGTGGCCGCACACGGGCGCGACCCGCGCTCGGTGAAGGCGTTGCAGGGCAGCATGGTGATGGTCGCGCCGACCCGGGCGGAGGCCCGCCGTCGTGCCGAGGAGTACGTGGCGCTGTGGAGCGGCGAGGGCCAGCTCGCCAAGTGGTGCGGCTGGATGGACGTGGACCTGGCGGCGTACCCGGACGAGACGCCGGTGGCGGAGATCGCCGGGCAGGGCAGCCAGAGCTTCGTGGGTTTCCTGCGCCGGCTCGGACCCGAGCGCACCTGGACGGTCGGCGACGTGCGCTACCTGGTGGCGACCGCCCGCCGGCCCCGCACCGGAGCGCCGGTCACCCTCTTCGGCACGGTCGAGCAGGTCGCCGACCGGATGGAGGAGTGGTGCGCGGTGGCCGACGTGGACGGTTTCAACCTGATCCCCTGCCCGACGACCCAGGGCATCGACGACATCTGCGACCTGCTCGTGCCGGAGTTGCAGCGCCGTGGCCTGTTCCGCACCGCGTACGACCCGGCGGAGCGGACGCTGCGGGAGCGCTACTTCGGCGCCGGCGCGTCCGGGCCGGCCCGGGTGCCGGCCCGGGATACGCAGGCGCCGGCCGAACCCGCCGCCGCGCGCGGCTGACCCGCTGAGCCCACGGCCGGCTCGCACGGCCGGCTCGCACGGCTGGCTGAAAAGCCGGCGCCGTGCGGTCAGAACATCGTGGTGTCGACGTCCGCGCCGGCCAGCAGCGCGCCGACAGTGGCGTAGCTGTCGCGGCTGTTGACGAAGTGCTGCGTCGCGGTGTTGATGTCGCGCAGCCGCCGTTGCAGAGGCGACGAGTCGAACACCGTCGACGCGCCGGCCAGCGCGTACGCCGTCTGCACGGCCTGTAGCGCGGTGGCCGTGACCTGCGTCGCGGTGGCGCGCAGGCAGGCGCGGTCCAGCGCGCTGAGCACCTCGCCACGCCGCGCGGTCTCCCAGGCGGTGGCGGCCTCGCGGTGCAGCAGCGCCCGGGCCGCGCGCAGGGCCACGTGGGCCTCGCCGAGCCGGTCGTGGAACACCGGGGAGTCCGCCAGTGAGCGGGTGCTGAACGTCCGCCGGCGGCCGGCGGCGGCGTGGGCCGCCGCGTCGTGCACGGCCCCCTGCGCGATGCCGAGGTCGACGGCGGCGATGAGCAGCCCGGCCTGGGCGATGCGAAAGACCGTGCGGCGCACGTCGTCACCGTCGCCGACCAGGCTGAAGCCGCGGTGCTCGGGGCAGATTCGGCTGGCCGCCCGCACGTCCTGGCTGGCCGTGCCACGCAGGCCCAGCACCTGCCAGGTGTCGACCTGCTCCAGCTCGGCGGCGGGGAAGAGCACCATCCGGGTCAGCGGAGCCCCGTTGGGCAGGGTGCGGGGGGTCCGGCCGTCGAGCACGATGCAGTTCAGGTAGATCCAGCTCGCCTGCGGGCTGCCGGTCACGAACGGCCACTGGCCGTTGACCCGCCAGCCGCCCGCGCCGTCCGGGGCGGCCCGGCCCTTCGGCGCGACCGCGCCGGCGCCCAGCACGTCCGGGCCGTGCGCGTAGATCTCGTCGCGGGCGGCCTCGGGAAAGCAGGCGAACAGCAGGTGCGCCAGGCCGACCTGGCCGATCAGCCAGCCGGTGGAGGCGTCCGCCGTGGAGAGCTGCTCGATGACGCGCAGCGCCTCGCCCAGCGGCAGGTCCGCGCCACCGTACGCGGCCGGCACCAGCATCCGCAGGCAGCCCGCGGCGCTCAGCTCGGCGAGAACGTCCTCGGGGACCCGGCCCGCCCGGTCAATTTCGGCCGCCCGCTCGGCGAGCGCGGGGAGCAGTCCGTCGACGCGGGGAAGCGTACTGGTCACGGTTGGACTCTATCGCCTTCCTCGTATCTTGTTTAGCCTTGTATCTGCTATCAATCTCGGATAGACGTACTGGGGGAGGAGGTGACGGGCCGATGACCGAACGCGCCGTTGCGGAATCGCCGCTGCTGAGCTGGCTGGAGCATCCCCGGCAGGACCGGGGCGTGCACTTCGCCGCCGCGGGCGACGACTGGACCTTCCTGTCGTACGCGGAGCTGGCCGAGCGGACCCGGGTGATCCTGGCCGGCCTGCGGGCGGTCGGGGTGGTCCCGGGCGACGTGGTGTCCATCGTCGAGCCCGCCGGCCCCGAATTCGTCGCCACACTGTTCGCCGCGATGGCCGCCGGGGCGGCGCCCTCACCGATCGCCCCGCCGCTGAACTTCCAGGACCGCGCGGTGTACGGCGAGCACGTGTCGGGCCTCCTGCGCGCCGCCGCGCCACGGGTGGTGGTCTGCGCGTCCACCCTCACCGCGGCGATCGCGCCGCTGGCCGCCACCGCCGGGGTCCGGCGGGTGCTGAGCGCCGACGAGCTGGCCGACGCCGCCGGCGGCTCCCGGGGAACGGTCGCGGCGCCCGGCCCGCTCGCGCTGCTGCAGTTCACGTCCGGCTCCAGCGGCCGCGCCCGGGGCGTGCAGGTGCCGCACGCCGCGCTGGCCGCCAACGTCGCGGCGATCCGGCGGTGGCTGGCGATGACCCCCGACGACCCGACCGCGTCCTGGCTCCCGGTGCACCACGACATGGGCCTCATCGGCTGCCTCGTCACCCCGGTGGTCAACACCAGCGACCTGTGGCTGATGCCGCCGGAGGAGTTCGTCCGCAACCCCGGGCGCTACCTGCGCTGCTTCGGGGCACGCGGGGCGCGGCTGACCTCGATGCCGAACTTCGGGTTGGAGTACATCGCCCGCCGCGTGCGCCCCGAGGCGCTGACCGGGCTGGACTTCTCCGCCTGGCGCGCGGTCATCGTCGGCGCCGAACGCGTCGACGCCGAGGCACTGCGCCGCTTCTGCGCGCTGCTCGGCCCGCACGGCTTCGACCCCCGCGCGCTGCTGCCCGCGTACGGGCTGGCGGAGGCGACCCTGGCCGTCACCGGGCTGCCGCTCGACGAGCTGTACCACGCCGTCGAGCTGCGCCCCGACCGGCTGCGGCTGGGCGCGCGGGCCGTCCCGGACCCGGCCGAGGGCGTCGACGGCGGCGTCGAGGCGTACCCGGTGGTGGGCTGCGGCCGGCCGCTGACCGGGGTACGGGTGCGGATCGTGGACGAGGCCGGCACACCGCTGCCGGACGGGGTGGTCGGCGAGATCGAGGTGCACGGCCCGTCCGTCGCCCAGGGGTACGTCAACGCCGACGACTCGGCGTCGCAGACCGCGCTGGGCGCAGGGGTGCTGCGCACCGCCGACGCCGGGTTCCTGCACGACGGGCAGTTGCACGTGCTGGGCCGGCTCGGCGACAGCATGAAGGTCCGCGGCCGGGCGGTCTTCGCCGAGGACCTCGAATGGGCCATCTGCCGCCCCGGGGTGCCGGCGCAGCGGATGGCCGCGCTGCTGGGCCACCGGGGCGGCACCGCGACAGTCGTGGCCGTGTTCGAGCAGGCCCAGCCGGAGTGGCTAGCCCAGGCGGAGCGCGAGCTGCGCCGCCGGGCGGAGGGCGCGCAGGTCGTCATCGTGGACGCCCCACGCGGCACCATCGCCCGCACCTCCAGCGGCAAACCCAAACGGCGCCAGCTGTGGCAGGCGTTCGTCGATGACCGGCTGCCCGGCACCGTGGTCACCACGGGAGCGGCCGGTCAGCGGGACCAGACCGAGCAGACGACGACGGCGTCCTGAGGGACGTTCGGACAGGAGGCGGGAATGACCGACGCGACCAGGTCGACGACAGCCGAGGTGCGGACCGAGGCGGAGGTGCGGGACTCGGTGACGGCGATCGTCACCGAACTGGCGCCCAACCCGGAGCAGACCGAGGGGGCGGGTGACTCGCGGCTGGTCGAGGACCTCGGTTTCCACTCCCTCGCGCTGCTGGAGTTGGCCTTCACCCTGGAGGACGAGTTCGAGCTGCCGCCGATCGACGAGACGACGGCCCGCAAGATCGTCACGATCGACGCGGTGGTGGAGCACGTGAAGGACATCCTGCGCTCGCGCGGCGAGCTGGCCAGTTGACCGGCCGCCCGGGGAACGCACCGGGCGCGGCGACACTGCGCGGCCCGACGCCCGGCGAGTCGGACCAGCGGGCCCGGGCGTTGTCGCTGCGGCTGTTCCTGGCCATGCTGCACACCCAGGAGCTGCTGGCCGGCTACCTCGGCGCCCGGCTGGGGCTGTACGAGGCGCTCGACCGGGGCCCGGCCGACGTGGCCGAGCTGTGCGCGCGTACCGGGATCGACAGCCGGTACGCGCGGGAGTGGCTGGAACAGCAGGCCGTCGCCGGGTTCATCGAGGTGGACGACGTGACGGCCGCCCCCGAGCGGCGGGTCTACCGGCTGCCGCCGGGGCACGCCGAGGTGCTGCTCGCCTCGGACAGCCCGCTGTCGCTGGTGTCGCTGACCATGCTGCCGCTGGGCGGGGTGGCCGGCGCGTTGCCGGCGCTGCTCGACGCGTACCGCACCGGCGCCGGGGTGCCCGACGAGATGTACGGCGACGACTGGCGGCACGGGCACTCGGGCGCCAACCGGGCGCTGTTCACGTACTCCCTGCCCGGTTGGCTCTCCTCGGCGCTGCCGCACCTTCACCAGCGGCTCGCCGCCGCGCCGAGCCGGATCGCCGACATCGGCTGCGGCGCGGGTTGGGCGGCGATCGCGCTGGCCGGGGCGTACCCCCTCGCCGAGGTCGACGGCTACGACCTGGACGCGCCGACGGTGGCCGCGGCGCAGGCGAACGCCGCGGCCGCCGGTGTGGCCGACCGCGTGCGGTTCCACCGGCGCGACGCCGTGGACCCGGAGCTGGCCGGCCGGTACGACCTGGTCTGCGTCTTCGACGCGCTGCACGAGATGAGCCAGCCGGTGTCGGTGCTGCGGGCGTGCCGGCGGCTGCGCGCCGACGCCGGCGCGGTGCTTGTGCTCGACGCCAAGGTGGCACACCGGTTCGTCGCACCCGGCGACGAGATCGAGCGTTTCCAGTACGCCACAAGCGTGCTGCACTGCCTGCCGGCCGGTCTGGCCGGGCCCGACTCGACGGCCAGCGGCACGGTCCTGCGGCCCGCGCAGGTCCGCCGGTTCGCCACCGAGGCGGGCTTCACCGACGTGCAGATCGTGCCGGTGGACGACCGGTTCCACCGGCTGTACCACCTGACCGGCTGAGAGGGGGCGGGGGAGGGCGGCGACGCCGTCCCCCGCGCCGGCTCAGCCCGCCAGCTCGGCGCCGAGCGTCCGCTTGTCCACCTTGCCCACCGGAGTGTGCGGCAGCGCCGTGCGCAGCTCCAACCGGTCCGGCAGCTTGTACGCGGCCAGCCCCCGCCCGGTGAGGAAGTCCCGCAACTGCCCCAGGGTGGGGGCGTCGGCGCGGGGCACCACCACCGCGCAGGTCTTCTCGCCCAGCACCCGGTCGGGGACGGCGAGCACGGCGACCTCGCGGACCCCCGGGTGGGCGAGCAGGTGCTCCTCGACCTCGCCGGCCGGGACCTTCTCGCCACCCCGGTTGACCACCTCCTTGATCCGGCCGACCACGACCAGCTCGCCGGTCGGGGTCCAGCGGACCAGGTCCCCGGTGCGCAGGAAGCCGTCCGGGGTGAAGGTGCGCGCGTTGTACTCCGGCACCCGGTAGTAGCCGCGCAGGGTGGTCGGACCGAGCACGATCAACTCACCCACCTCGCCGGGCACGACCTGCCGGCCGGCGTCGTCGACCACCTGGAACTCGTCGGCGTCGGACAGCGGACGGCCCTGGGTGTGCGCGGCCAGCTCCGGCGGGTCGTCCGGGCGGGTGCAGCAGATCGGGCCCTCGGCCATGCCGAAGAAGTGCGCCAGTCGGATCCCCAGCTCCCGGGTCACCCGCTCGGCCACCGCCGGGCTGAGGTTGGCGCCACCGACCTCGACCACCAGGCCGTTCAGGTCGGCGCCGAGCATCGGCGCGAGGTCGGCCCACAGCGGCAGGAAGGGCGGCATCAGCGTGGTCAGGGTGACTCGCTCGCGGGCGATCAGCCGGAACGCCTCGTCGGGGCTGGGACTGCCGGCCAGCACGGCGGTGGCGCCGACCCGCAGCGCGCCGAGGACGCCGGGGCAGCCGAGCGCCGCGTTGTGGGCGACCGGCAGCGCGGCGAGATAGACCCCGTCCGGCCCGAACCCCATCGCGGCCGCGGTCGCCCGCAGCTGGTACGCGTAGTCGTCGTGGGTACGGGGGATCAGCTTCGGCAGGCCGGTCGAGCCGCCGGAGAGCAGGAAGAACGCGACGTCCGACGGGTCCGGAGCGGGCAGCGGCACCGGGTCTGCGTCCACGTCGGACAGGGCGGTGAACTCGCCGGGGTCGCCGACGACGAACACCTCCCGCAGCGACGGCGTCTCGGCCCGTACGTCGGCGGCGAGTTTGCGCAGGTCGTAGCCCTGGACCTGGTCGACGGTCGCGTACGCGACCGCCTCGGTGTGCGCGCACAGGTGGCCGATCTCCGCGCGCCGGTGCGCCGGCAGGGCCAGGACGGGCAGCGCGCCCAGGCGGAACAGGGCCAGGCACAGCACCACGAACTCGACGCTGTTGGGCAGTTGGACCACCACCCGGTCGTGCCGGCCGATGCCGTGGGCGCGCAGCCCGGCGGCCATCCGGTCGGCCCGGCGGTCGAGGTCGCCGTAGCTCACCCGCTGCCCGTCGGTGACCAGCGCGGCGCGCTCCGGGTCGGTCCGTGCCCACTCCCGGCCCAGGTCAGCGAGGGATTCGCCGCGCCAGTAGCCCTGCGCGCGGTAGCGCTCGGCCAGCTCCCGCGGCCAGCTCACACATCCGTCCAGCATCCCGTGCCTCCCGTGAACGACGGTGACAGCGACCCGCTCACAAGCTAGTGTGCAGATACACGAGATACAAGACACGTGATAGTGGAGGCGGTTGATGCTGGCGGCGCGGCCCCGTACCGACCTCGGTGCGCTGACCCGGCTCACCGAACTCGCCGACTACATCGTGCCGCTCACCATCCGGGTGATCGCCCAGCTCGGCGTCGCCGACCAGCTCGTCAACGGGCCGCGCCCGGTGGCCGAGCTGGCCGAGGCCACCGGCGCGCACGCCCCGTCGCTGCTGCGCGCCCTGCGGGCGCTCGCCGGCAAGGGCATCTTCACCGAGGTCGAACCCGAGGTGTTCGGCCTGACCAAGCTCGCCGAGCCGCTGCGCACCGACCACCCGCTGTCGCTGCGCGACGCGTACCCGCTGCTGGAGCCCGACATCGAGGCGTGGGCCCACTTCGACCACAGCATCCGCACCGGAGAGGCGTCGTTCGACCAGGTCCACCCCGAGGGCTACTGGCCGTACATGGCCGCCCATCCGCACGACAGCGCCCGCTTCGACGCCTCCCAGCAGGCGGCCACGCGGCTGGAGCTGCGGGCCGCGCTGCCCGCGTACCCGTGGGGTGAGCTGACCACAGTCGTCGACGTCGGCGGCGGCAACGGCGCCTTCCTCGGCGGCATCATGGCCCGCTTTTCGCAGTTGCAGGGCACCCTGTTCGACCTGCCGCACGTGGTCGCCGAGGCCGAACCGGTGCTGCAGAAGCTCGGCGTGGCCGGGCGGTGCACGGTGACCGGCGGCAGCTTCTTCGAGACCATCCCGGCCGGCGCGGACGCGTACCTGCTCAAGCGGATCCTCTACGGCTGGGACGACGACAACGCCGTACGACTGCTGAGCGCCGTGCGGGCGGCGATGCGGCCCGACAGTCGGCTGCTGGTGCTGGAGCCGGTGGTCGAGGCCGGCGACCGCTTCGACGTGGGCCGCCTCTACGACCTGCTCCTGCTGGCCATGGTCGGCGGCGGCGCCCGCTCCCGCGAGCACATCGAACGGCTGCTGGACGCCGCCGACCTGCGGCTGGCGCGCAGCGTGCCCACCATGATGTTCCCCATCCTCGAGATCGTCGCGAAGACGGAGGCGTGAGCGATGCGACTGGTCGTGGACTTCTCCCGCTGCGAGAGCAACGCGGTCTGTGTGGGGCAGGCGCCGGAGGTGTTCGACGTCGGTGAGGACGACCGTCTGCACATCACCGAACAGCCCCTGGAGGGCTCGCTGGCCAACCGGGTGCGCGAGGCCGCCCGCCGCTGCCCGAAGCAGGCGCTGTCCGTCGTGGACGACTGACGACGTACCCGATCCCGGCACGCCCGTGCCTGCACCGGGTCGAGGACGTAGGGGCTACGCCTGCGCATCGGATCCTTTGCTCTGCTTCAACGGAGGCAACACCCGGTGTCCGGATAACGGACGCGTGGTGTTGCGTGGGTTGAAGCAGAGCAAAGGACGGGCCTAAACATCCCCCGCCGCCCGCCGCCCGCGAAGCGCGGTGGCGTCGGAGCTAGCGGACGGCGTACGCCTCCCGGATGGCCGTCCAGACCCGCTCGGCGGTCACCGGCATGTCGATGTGCCGCACGCCCAGGTGGCGGACGGCGTCGACCACGGCGTTCTGCACCGCCGGCGGAAGTCCCACCGCACCCGACTCGCCCAGGCCCTTGGCGCCCAGCGCGTTCACCGGAGTGGGGGTCTGCGTCGCCACCGTCTCGAACGAGGGCAGCTCGGCCGCGCCGATCATGGCGTACCGGTGCAGGTCACCGTGCAGGGGCGTGCCGTCGGCGGCGAAGCGGACCTCCTCCACCAGCGCCTGACCGGCGCCCTGCGCCAGGCCGCCGTGCACCTGCCCCTCGGCCAGCAGCGGGTTGAGCAGCACACCCGCGTCGTCGACGGCCACCACCCGCCGCAGGGTCACCTGACCGGTCTCGGTGTCGACAAGCACCACCGCCAGGTGCGCGCCGAACGGGCAGGTCGCCGCCGTTGGCTGGAAGGTCGCCACCGCCGACAGCCCACCGTCAGGCCCTTCGGCGGTGGCCAGCTCGGTCCAGTGGACGACGTGCCCGGTGGTCGAGCGGAACCGTCCCTCGGTGTACTCCACCTCGTCGCGGGCCACGCCCAGGTGTCCGGCCGCCGCGTCCCGGCCCCGCTCCATGAGGGCCAGGGCCGCTTCGCGGACCGCCATGCCGCCGGTCTGCAACGACCGGGACCCTCCGGTGCCGCCACCCGCCGGGACCGTCGCGGTGTCGGAGTGGCGTACGTCGACGCGGTCCAGCGCCACGTCGAGCACGTCGGCGGCGAGCATCGCCCACGCGGTGACGTGGCCCTGCCCGTGCGGGCAGGTGCCGGAGTGGACGGTGAACCGGCCGGTGGTGTCGACGCGGATCGAGGCGTACTCGCTGCGGGTGTCCGCGCCGGTGATCTCCACGAAGGTGGACAGGCCGATGCCGAGCTGCTGGACGTCGCCGCGCTCGCGGCGGGCCGCCTGCTCGGCGCGTAACGCCGGGTAGTCGGCCTCGGCGAGCACCCGATCCAGCGCCGCCGGGTAGTCGCCGGTGTCGTAGCGGGCGCGGGTCACCGTGGTGACCGGAAAGCTCTCCGGCGGCAGCAGGTTGCGCCGACGCACCTCGGCCGGGTCCAGGCCGATCTCCGCCGCGTACACGTCGACCATCCGCTCCAGCGCGGCGACGGCCTCCGGCTGCCCGGCGCCCCGGTACGACACCACGGGCGTGGTCGTGGTGGTGACGCTGGACGAGCTGAACTTCGCCCGGCTGATCGCGTACGGGCCGGTGAGCATCGTCCGGGTCCAGAACGGCAGGATCGCGCCGATGCGCGGGTACGCCCCGGCGTCCTGCACGACCTCCAGCGCGTACGACACGATCCGCCCGTCGCGGGTGCCGCCCAGCTCGGCGCTCTGGTGCTGGGCCCGGCCGTGCCCGGCGGCGGTCATGCTCTCGCTGCGGGTCTCCGCCCAGCGCACCGGGCGGCCGAGCCGACGGCTGGCCCAGGCGACGAGGACGTCCTCCCGGCTGGCGAACGCCTTGGAGCCGAACGCCCCGCCGACGTCGCCGTTGACCACCTGGACCCGGTCCTCCGGCTCACCGAGGGCCGCCGCGAGCTGGCCGCGCCACAGATGCACGGCCTGACTGCCGGCGCGGTAGCGCAGCCCGTCCGGCCCCCACTCGGCCTGCCCGGCGCGGGCCTCCAGGGGGCAGGGCGCGACCCGGGGGTTGCGCATCCGCTGCCGGACGACCACCTCGGCGCCCTCGTGCAGCTCGGCGCGTCCGGCCGGGCGCCGAAAGCCCAGTTTGAGCACCATGTTCGTGCCGGCCTCGGGGTGCAGCACCAGCTCGTCGGCGAGGGCCTCCTCGACGTCCACCAGGGCCGGCAGGGGCGCGATATCGGCCGCGACGAGGGCGGCGGCGTCGACCGCCTCGGCGCGGCTGGTCGCCAGCACCGCGGCGACGGGTTCGCCGACGAAGCGCACCACGCCGTCGGCGAGCACCGGGGTGGTCATCTTCTGGTTCAGCACCCCGGCCTCGGGGGGCAGCGGCGGCAGGTCCACGTCCGCCGCCGTGAAGACCGCGACCACGCCGGGGGCTCGGCGGGCGGCGTCGGTGTCCACGCCCCGCAACCGGCCGTGGGCCACCGTCGAGCGGACGATGACCAGCTCCAGCGAGTCGGGCACCCGTACGTCGTCGACGTACGTGCCGCCGGTGGTGAGCAGGGCGCGGTCCTCGGTACGCCGGACCGGTCGGCCGATCAGTGACATCTGCGACTCCTGGTTGCTGCGGCCCGGCGCCCGCTCAGGCGGGGGTGACGGCGAGCGGGATCGACGCGTACGACCGGAAGAGGGCGCTGGGCTCGCGGACCGGGTCGGCGGCCAGGTCGATGTCGGTGAGCCGGTGCGCGAGCCGCTCGAAGACGACAGCTCCCTCGATGCGGGCCAGCGCGGCGCCGAGGCAGCCGCGTACGCCCCCGCCGAAGCCGACGTGCGGGTTGGGGTGCCGGCCGATGTCGACGCGAGCGGGGTCGGCGAAGACGTCCTCGTCGTGGTTGGCGCAGCCGAGCAGGAGGAAGACCGACCGGCCGGGCCGGATCACCCGGTCGCCGACCGGGATCGGGGCCAACGCCAGCCGCGCGGTGTACTGGATCGGGGCGTCGAACCGGACGAACTCCTCGGCCGCGGTGGCGGCCAGCGACGGGTCGGCGCGCAGCCGACGCCACTCGTCGGGCCGGTCGGCCAGGGCGATGCTGCCGGTGCAGACCATGTTCATGGTCGTCTCGTAGCCGGTGAAGCAGAGGAAGACGATGTTGTCGACGACCTCGTCGATCCCCTCGGCGGGGTCCGCCACGGCGAGCATCCGGTCGAGCAGGTCGCCGTTCGGATCGGCGTGTCGGTCGGCGAGCAGGTCGCGGACGTACCCGCGCAGCCAAGCGAGGGCCTCGTCGGCCGCCGCGCGGTCGGCCTCGGGCACGAACGGCGTGAAGGCCCGGCCCAGCGCCGCCGAGCGGGGCCAGACCTCGGCCCGGGTCCGCGCCGCCGGCAGGCCGATGAGTTCGCACACGACTGTCGCGGCGACCGGAAACGCCAGGTCGGCGACGGCGTCCAGGCGGCCGGCGTCCAGCGCCGGGGCGAGCAGTTCGTCGACGAGGTCGCCGACGCGGCTCGCGGTGCGCCGGGCCACGCCGGGGCTGAACGCGCGGACGATCTGCTGGTGCAGCCGGCTGTGGTCGTCCGGATCGCGGGTGGGGATGATGCGGCGGAACACCTCGCGGGAGAGATCCTGTGCCATCCGGAACTGCGGGTCGTCCTCCGGGAAGGTGTTGCTCAGCCGGCGGTCGCGCAGCAGCGCGGCCACGTCCCGGTGCCGGGTCACGCCCCAGCTCGCCGGCCCGAAGCGGCACAGCGGGCCGGCCGCCCGCATCCGCGCGTACGTCGGGTAGGGGTCGGCGACGACCTCGGGCGCGAGCGGGTCCATCCGCGCCGGCAGGACGCGGCCGGCGGGGCTCACGGCCGCACCGCCACGGGCACGCTGGCGTACGAGCGCAGCGTCCCGTCGGTCTGCCGGCGGGCCGGGCCGGCCGGGGTCAGCGTGCCGAAGGTGCGCAGCAGGGTCTCGAACGCGACCTGCGCCTCCACCCGGGCCAGGTAGCCGCCGAGGCAGTGGTGGATGCCGCCGCCGAAGGACAGGTGCGGGTTCTCCGCGCGGGTGATGTCGAGGCGGTCCGGGGCGGCGAACTGGTCGGGGTCGCGGTTGGCGCTGCCCAGCAGCAGGATCAGCACCCGGCCGGCGCGGATGGTGCGCTCGCCGACGTCCAGATCCTCCCGGGCGAGGCGGGCGACGCCCTGGATCGGGGCGTCGTAGCGCAGGAACTCCTCGACGGCCCGGGGGGTCAGGGTCGGGTCCGACCGGAGCAGGGCGAGCTGGTCGGGGTGATCGAGCAGGGCGGCCACCCCGGTGGCGATCAGGTTGGTGGTGGTCTCGAAGCCGGCGAAGAAGGCGAACACCGCGTTGTCCACGATCTCGTCGTCGCCGAGCACGGCGCCGTCGTCGTCGGTCGCGGCCAGCATCCGGGACAGCAGGTCCTCACCGGGTTCGGCGCGACGCCGCTGAAGGATCTCACCGAGGTAGCCGCGCAGCCACTCGACCGCCCGGTCGGCGGCCGGGCGGTCGTCGTCGGGCACGATCGCGGCGAACGCCTTGCTCAGGTCCAGCGCGTACGGGCGGATGCGCTCGTGGTCGGCCGGCGGGATGCCCATCAGGGCGCAGACCACCATCACCGGCAGGGGAAAAGCGAGATCCGAGACCGCGTCGAAACGTCCGGTGCGGGTCGCCGGGGCCAGCAGCTCGGTGACCATCTGCTCGATGCGGGGGCGCAGCCGGCGGACCAGGGCGGGGCTGAACGCCTTGGCCATCAGGCGCCGCAGCCGGCCGTGCTCGGGCGGGTCGCGGTAGAGGATGATGCTGCCGAAGAAGTCGCCGGCCGCGCCGTCGCCGGCCGACATCCGGTGGTAGGCGGCCGGGAACTCGCTGCCCAGGCGCGGGTCGCGGACCAGCCGGGCGACGTCGGCGTAGCGGGTGACACCCCAGCTGCCGGGGCCCATCCGGCACAGCGGGCCGGCCGCCCGCAGCGCCGCGTAGGTGGGATAGGGGTCGGCCACCACCGCGGGATCACGGGCGTCGAATCTCGGCGGCATGCCGGTACGGGCCGAGGTCATGCCCGCCAGTATGCTCAACCAAAGATACGAGAAACAAGTACTTCCGAGATACGCGAAACACTATTAGGCTTCCGAGCCATGACCGAGACCGTGGTGAGCGCTGACCCCCGGATCATCGCGATGGAGTTGCTGATGAAGGCCCCGGCCACCGTCAGCAGCCCGTACCCGCACTACCACGCGCTGCGGACCGCGGCGCCCAAGTACCGGATGGAACAGCCCGGTCAGGGTGTGGGTTGGGTGCTCACCGCGTACGACGACTGCCGGGCCGCGCTGCGCAACCCGTCGCTGGACAAGTCCGCGCAACGCCCCCGGATGGGCGACTCCCGTGGCCGCGAGGGCGCCCGCACCCTGCTGTTCCTCGACGGGCCGGAGCACACCCGGCTGCGCGGGCTGGTCAGCCGGGTGTTCACCCCGCGGCGTACCGAGACCCTGCGCCCCCGACTGACCGCCTTCGTCGACGGGCTGCTCGACGACATCACCGCCCGCATCGGCCCCGGTGGCGGCGAGGTCGACATCGTCGGCTCGTTCGGCTTCCCGCTGCCGGTCATGGTGATCGGCGAGCTGGTCGGCGTGCCGCCGGAGGACTGGCCGCTGCTGCGCCGGCTCACCCGCGCCGCGTCCGGCGGGCTGGAGATCTTCGCCCCGGAGGAGGTGCTCAAGGCATCCGATCAGGCGCTCGGCGAGATGGAGGAGTACTTCGCCGACCTGGTCCGCAAGCGCCGTGAGGATCCCCGCGACGACCTCGCCTCCGCGCTCGGCCAGGTCGAGATCGACGGTGACCGGCTCTCGGTCGACGAGCTGATCCAGGTGATCGTGCTGCTCTTCGGCGCCGGCTTCCAGACCATGACCGACCTGATCGGGCTCGGCACGCACGCGCTGTGCCGCAACCCCGACCAGTTGCAGCGGCTGCGCGCCGAACCGGAGCTGACCCGCTCCGCGGTCGAGGAGCTGCTGCGTTTCGACTCCCCGGTGCACGTGCTGGGCCGGGCCGCCTTCGAGGACACCACCTTCGTCGACGGCACCCCGCTCAAGAGCGGCGAACACGTCATCACCCTGATCGGCGCGGCCAACCGTGACCCGGCCCGCTACGCCGACCCGGACCGGCTCGACATCGCCCGTTTCGCCGGCGCCGAACCGCCGGAGACGCCGCTGTCGTTCGCCTGGGGCCCGCACCACTGCCTCGGCGCGCAGCTCGCCCGCGCCGAGGGGCAGATCGCCTTCCGCCGCCTGGTGGACCGGTTCGCGGTCATCGAGCTGGCCGACCCGGACGCCGACGAGATCGACCTCGAATGGCGGCACAGCAGCACGTTCCGGGGCCTGGAGGAGCTGCGCGTCCGGCTCGTCCCGGCCTGAGCACCAGCGAACCACCACGCGCCGACCAGGAGGGGGAGTCCATGCCGGAGGCGGTGATCGTCGAGGCGGTGCGGACGCCGATCGGCCGGCGCGAGGGTGCGCTGTCCGGCCTCAAGGCCGTGCAGCTGCTGCGGCACGTGCAGGTCGAGGTGCTGCGCCGCTCCGGCATCGCACCCGGCGAGGTGGAGCAGATCATCGGCGGTTGCGTCACGCAGGTCGGCGAGCAGAGCCTCAACGTCACCCGCAACGCCTGGCTCAACAGTGGACTCGACTACGAGGTCGCGGCGAGCACCGTCGACGCCTCCTGCGGCTCCGCGCAGCAGGCCAACCACCTGATCGCGGCGCTCATCACCGCCGGCGCCATCGACGTGGGCATCGCCTGCGGCGTGGAATCGATGAGCCGGGTGCCCGTCGGCACCAACCTCTACCAGGGGCCCGGCCACTACAAGACACCCGACTACCCGTACGACGATCCGCCGAAGGCGCAGTTCGGCGGCGCCGAGCGGATCGCGGCCCGGCAGGGGCTGACCCGCGCGGACGCCGACGCCTACGGGCTGCGCTCGCAGCAGCGCGCGGCGCGGGCCCGCGACGAGGGCCGCTTCGACCGGGAGATCACGCCCGTGCCGCTGCCCGACGGCAGGTCGGTCGACGCCGACGAGGGCATCCGCGACACCACGGCGGAAGGGCTGGCCGCCCTGCGTCCGGTGCTCCCGGACGGCATCCACACCGCCGGGACCACCTCGCAGATCTCCGACGGCGCCGCGGCGATCCTGTGGATGTCGCGGGAGCGGGCCGACGCGCACGGCCTGCGGCCCCGGGCCCGGCTGGCGCACCAGGTCGTCACCGGCGCCGACCCCTACTACCTGCTCGACGGCCCCACGGTGGCCACCCGCAAGCTGCTCAAGCGCGCCGGCATGACCCTCGACGACATCGACGTCGTGGAGGTCAACGAGGCGTTCGCCGCGGTCGTGCTGTCCTGGGCCGCGCACCACGACGCCGACCTGGACCGGGTCAACGTCAACGGCGGCGCCATCTCGCTCGGGCACCCGCTGGGCAGCAGCGGCACCCGGCTGCTGGTGACCGCCCTGCACGAGCTGGAACGCGCCGACGGCGAGGCAGCCCTGGTCACCATGTGCTGCGGCGGCTCGCTCGGCACGGCGTCGCTGCTGGTGCGGGAGTAGGCGGCATGGACACCGAGACGCGCACCGCGCCGGCCCGCGACGCCGCGGCCTTCTACGCCGACGCCCGCCACGACCTGACCGGGCCGTTGCACGGCGTACGGGTCCTGGACGTCACGAAGGTCTGGTCCGGCCCCATCGCGAGTTGCGTCCTGGCCGACCTCGGCGCGGACGTCCTGCGCGTGGAGATGCCCGGCAACCGGGAGGGGTTGATGCCCCCGGACATTCCCGGCACCGGCCTGTCCTGGTTCCGCCAGAGCGTGCACCGCAACAAGCGCAGCATCGGGCTCGACCTGCGCCGCCCCGGCGCGGCCGAGGTCTTCCTGCGGCTCGTCGCCACCGCGGACGTGGTGGTGGAGAACTACAAGCCCGGCACGCTGGACGCCTGGGGCGTCGGCTACCAGGCGTGCCATGCGGTCCGGCCGGACGTGGTGCTGGTCTCCGTCTCCGGCTACGGCCAGTACGGCCCGGACGCGCAGCGACCCGGGTACGACCCGACCACCCAGGCGGCCGCCGGCTGGATGGCGCTCAACGGCGACCCCGACGGCGCTCCGCTGAAGGCGCCCACCTTCCTCGCCGACGACCTCGCCGGGCTGCACGCGGTGATCGGCGCGCTCGCCGCGCTGCGCCACCGCGACCGCACCGGCGAGGGTCAGCACGTCGACGTGAGCATGCTCGACTCGCTGCTGTTCTCCAGCAACGGCTACCTCACCCTCGGTGCGACCGGGGTGCCGCTGCGCCGCTGGGGCGACCAGGCCGACTTCGTGGTGCCGGCCGGCTGCTTCCGGTGCGCCGACGGCCACGTCTACGTGGCGGTCGCCCTGGACCGCTCCTGGCGTCGCCTGGCCGAGGTCGTCGGCCGCCCGGAACTGGCCCGCGCGCCCGGGTACGCGACGAACGAGGAACGCCGCGACAACCGCGCCACGGTCAACGCTGTCCTCGCCGACTGGTGCGCCGGGCGGAGTTGCGCCGAGGTGGTCGACATCCTCGACGCCAACGGGATCACCGCCGAGCGGGTGCGGACCTTCGCCGAGGCCGCGACCGACCCGCAGGTGCACGCCCGGGCCATGGTGCAGGAGACGGTGCTGTCCAACGGCAGCACCGCGCCACTGACCGGGCCGGCGGTCAAGTTCTCCCGGACACCGACCGCCGTCCGCTCCGGCGCCCCCGAGCCCGGCGCGGACACCGACCGGGTTCTCGACGAGGTGGGCGTCGACGCGGCCACGCGGGACCGGCTGCGCGCGCAACGGGCCATCGGATGAGCAGGGGGTGACATGACAACGGCAGGCGACGCGCCGCGCTGCGCGCTGGTGACCGGGGTGTCCCGGGGAATCGGCCGGGCCGTCGCGCTGCGACTCGCGGCGCAGGGGTATGCGGTGGCGGGCTGCTACAGCGCGCCGAGCGAGGCCGCGGACAAGACCCGGGCGGAGGTCGAGGCGTACGGGGTCGGGTCGTGGTTCGGGCCGTGCGACGTGACCGACCCGAACGCGGTCGACGCGTTCGTCACCGCCGCCGAGCGGCACCTCGGGCCGCTCACCGCGCTGGTCAACAACGCCGGCATCACCCGGGACCGGCCGCTGGTGCTGATGGCCCCGGACGAGTGGCACGACGTGATCGGCACCAACCTCACCGGCACCTGGAACACCTGCCGGACCGTCGCGTTCCGCTTCCTCAAGCGACGCCGCGGCGCCATCGTCAACCTGTCCTCGGTGGCCGGGGTCACCGGCAACACCGGGCAGACCAACTACGCCGCCAGCAAGGCCGGCATCATCGGGCTCAGCCTGTCGCTGGCCAAGGAGGTCGCCGGGTACGGCGTACGGGTCAACGTCGTCGCCCCCGGTTTCATCGAGACCGACATGACCGCCGCGCTGCCGGCGAAGCTGCGCGAGCAGGCGTTGGGGCAGATCCCGCTGGGCCGCTTCGGTGCGCCCGCCGACGTCGCCGACCTGGTCGAGTTCCTGCTCTCCGACCGCGCCGGCTACGTCACCGGCCAGGTGATCCGGGTGGACGGGGGGATCGTGCTGTGACCGCCGCACCCGCGTTCAGCGCCGCGACCCGCCCCGTCGACACGTACGAGGCCGCTGCGGCGCCTCTGCCGGCCATCGACTGGGTCGAGGTTTCCGCCGGGCCGCGCGGCGGGATCAGCCTGCGCGCCGGCACCACAGTCGACGCCGCCGACGTCTACCTGGCCGGGCACTTCCCCGAGCTGACCGTCTATCCGGGCGTGTTCACCCTGGAGACGATCGGGCAGGCCGTGACGTCGGCCGTCGGCTACTGCGCCGGCCGGCTGCCCCAGCTGCACCGGTTGCGCTCCGCCCGGTTCCTCGCCCCGCTGCTGGCCGGCGACACGCTCACCGTCGAGGCGTCGGTCGGCCCGGTCGGCGACGACCAGTCCTTCGACGTCGCCGCCCGGTGCGTACGCGGCGACGGGGTCCACGCGGCGACGGTGCGCGCCGTCTACCGCTGGCCGAGCGCGGACGGCGGGAACGCCTGATGAGACTCGAACACGGCGAGCTGCGGGCCCTGCTGCCGCACCGGTACCCGATGCTGCTGCTCGACCGGGTCGACAGCGTCGAGCCGGGAGTGCGCCTGGAGGCCGTGAAGGCGGTCACCGGCTGCGAGCCCTGCTATCGGGGGATCGCCGAGGGGCAGGCCCCCGACCGGTACGCCTACCCGGCCTCGCTGCTGATCGAGTCGTTCGGTCAGGGCGCGGCGGTGCTCTGGCTGCTGTCGCGCGGGCCGGGCACGACCGGGCTGCCGATGTTCACCGCGGCCCGGGACTGCGTGCTGCTGCGCCCGGTGTACCCGGGCGACGTGATCCGGCACCGGGTTCGACTGGAACAGGTCGTGCACGGTGCCGCGTTCGCCGCCGGATCCAGCTGGGTGGGGACCGACCAGGTGGCGGAGTTCGGCTCGATGATGGCGGTCGTCCGACCGGTCGACGCCATCGCGGAGCGGAAACGATGAGAGGAAGAGGGAACCCCGATGAGTGAACGCGACCAGCACATGGCGGAGCTGCGGGAGATCGTGGCGGAGGTGCTCGAGTTGGAACCCGAGGAGGTCGCCGACACCGCCGACTTCGTCGAGGAGTACGAGGCGGACTCGTTGCGGGCGATCGAGATCCTGGCCCGGATCGAGAAGAAGTACAAGGTGGAGATCCCGCAGGCCGAGTTGAACGAGATGCGCAGCCTCAAGGCCGTCCACGAGGTGGTGGCGCGACACGCCGGCTGGCAGGACTGACCGTGCACCGCGTGGTCGTCACCGGGCTCGGGCCGGTGTCCGGCATCGGCATCGGCGTGAACGAGTTCACCGCCGGGCTGCGCTCCGGCCGGTCGGCCGCCGCGCCCATCACGAGCTTCGACGCGAGCGGATTCCCGCACCACTTCGCCGGTGAGGTGCCCGCGTTCCGGCCGGAGACGCTGCTGCGGAGGCTGCGGGTCGCCGACTGGGGCCGCTCGGCGCTGTTCGCGGCGGCGGCCGCCCGGCTGGCCGCGATGGACGCGGGTCTGTCGCTGCCGGCCACCGACCCGGCGCGCGTCGGCGCGGTCGTCGGCACCACCAGCGGCGAGTCCACGGTGGTGGAGCAGCTGACCGCCGAGCTGGTGGCCGGCGGGTACCCGGCCATGTCCGCCGAGGCGCTGCGGCAGGCGCCGGCTGAGCGGCTGTCCTACGCGGTGAGCGCGGAGCTGGGGCTGGCCGGGGAGTCGGTCACCCTCACCACCGCCTGCTCGGCCAGCAACTACGCCATCGGGTACGCGTACGACCTGTTGTGCTGGGGTGAGGCGGACGTGATGGTGGCCGGCGGCGCCGATTCGGTGTGCCGGTGGGCGCATGCCGGCTTCTACCGGCTCGGCGCGCTGACCGAGCGGGCCTGTCGACCGTTCGACCGGGACCGCTCCGGCATCCTCACCGGTGAGGGCGGTGCGGCTCTGGTGCTGGAGACCCTGGAGCACGCGCAGGACCGGGGCGCCCGGATCTACGCCGAGGTGCTCGGGTACGGCGTCAACTGCGACGCCCACCACATGGTCGCGCCCAACGAGGAGAGCGTCGCGGCGTGCATGCGGCTGGCCCAGGAGAACGCCGGCGTCAAACCGGAGGACATCGACTACATCAGCACGCACGGCACCGGCACACC
This sequence comes from Micromonospora sp. NPDC005197, assembly GCF_040608295.1. NCBI lineage: Bacteria > Bacillati > Actinomycetota > Actinomycetes > Micromonosporales > Micromonosporaceae > Micromonospora > Micromonospora sp. NPDC005197. The sequence continues at coordinate 27,562 of NZ_JBEXHY010000008.1, forward strand.
CGCCAACGACCTGTGCGAGGCGCGGGCCATCCGGGCGGTGTTCGGCGACCGGGTGCCGCCGGTCAGCTCGATCAAGTCGATGCTCGGCCACACGATGGGCGCGGCGAGCGGGTTCGGCGCGATCGCCACCACGCTGGGCATCCGGCACGGGTTCCTGCCCCCGACCATCAACTGGGCCACCCCCGACCCGGAGCTGTCGTGGATCGACCCGGTGCCGAACACGGCCCGGCCGGCCACGGTGCGGGTCGCGCAGAACAACGGCTTCGCGTTCGGCGGCAACAACGCCATCACGATCTTCGGGGCGATCCGGTGACCGGCCTGGTGACCGGCTGGGGAGTGCTCAGCGCGGCCGGGGACTCGGTCACCGAGCTGCTGGCCGCCGTCCGCGCCGGCACGGTCGTCGGCGTCGACGTGCGCGACCGCTTCGACGAGCCGCTGCCCACCGAGCAGGCGCCGGCGATCGCCGACTTCGACGTACGCCGGCTGCTGGGCCGCAAGGGCACCAGCTTCCTGGACCGGGCGACCGCGCTGGCCATGGTGGCCTGCGGGCGGGCGCTGGCCGACGGGGGCCTCACCCCCGACGACGACAACCGGCACCGCGTCGGCGTGGTGCTGGGCACCACCACCGGCAGCCTGAAGTCGACGATGGACTTCTCCCGCGAGACGCTGGTGCAGGACAAGCCGTACCTGGTCAACCCGGTGTTGTTCCCGAACACGGTGATGAACTGCGCCAGCGGCCAGGCCGCGATCCGCTACGGGCTGCGCGGCGTCAACGCCACAGTGGCCGGCGGCCCGCTCGCCTTCCTGTACGCGCTGCGCTACGCGCTCAACGCCCTGCGCCGGGGGTACGTCGACGCCCTGCTTGTCGGCGGGGTCGAGGAGTACACGCCGAACACGGCGTGGGCGGCGCAGCTGACCGGCGCCGGCCCGGCCGGTGAGGCCGCGGCGGTCTACCTGCTCTGCCGCCCGACGCCCGGCCGCACCGGGGCGCCGCGCGCCCAGGTGCTCGCGGTGGCCACCGGTTTCCAGCCGGAGCCCAGCGTCGACGGGCTCGCCGGCTGCGTACGTCGGGCGCTGGCCACGGCGAAGGTCCGACCGGCCGACGTGTGGGCGATCGCGAGCGGCGATCTCGACGCCGACAGCCTGTCCGAGGTGGTGCCGACGGCCGCGCAGCGGTTGTCGGTGCGTCCGGCGCTCGGTGACTGTCAGTCCGCCACCGGCGCGCTGGCGCTGGGCGTGCTGCTGGGCCGCTACGCCGAGGACCCGGACGCGCGCGGTCGGCCCGCGCTGATCGTCGGGCGGTCCCGCGACGGCGCGGTCGCCGCGGCCGTGGTGCGGGGGTAGGACATGGCCGCCACCATCACCGCCACAGCGGTCCGTACCTGCTTTGGCGACGGCCCGGCCACCGTCGCGGCGCTGCTGCGCGGCGCGTGCGGCGCCGCCGGGCTGCGGCGGTCGGACCCGGCCCGGGTGGGGGTCGGCCACGGCTACCCGATCGACGACGATGGCCCGTTCGGCCCGAGCCGCTGGCTGACCGACTGCGTGGCCGAGGCCGTCGCCGCCGCCGGCCTCGATCCCCGTCGACAGCGGGTGGTCGGTCTCGTCGGCACCGGGCTGCGCGAGTCGGCCGAGGTGGAACGGGCGGCGCTGGCGGGCTCGGTGGACTTCCCCACCGAGCGGCTGCACTTCGCCGCCGCCGTCGCCAGCGCGGCACCCGGCGTGCGGCAAGTGGTCACCCTGGCCAACGCGTGCAGCGCCGGCGGTTCCGCCCTCGCCCTGGCCCAGGACCTGGTGGAGACCGGCGAGGCGGACGCCGTGCTGGTCGGCGGCACCGACGGCAGCAGCGCCTCCATGCTCGCGATGATCGGCCGGGTGGCCGCCCGCCCGACCAGCCGGGTGCAGCCCTTCGACGCCGACCGGGCCGGTGTGCTGCTCGGCGACGGCGCGGCGGTGCTGGTGGTCGAGCCGGAACGACCCGGCGGGCTGGCCCGGCTGCTCGCCACCGGGCTGTCCTGCGACGCCGGACACGAGACGGCGCCCGATCCGGCGGGCATCCTGCGGGCGGTCCACGACGCCCACCACCGCGCCGCGCGCCGGCCCGACCAGGTCGACCTGGTGCTGGCGCACGGCACCGGCACGACGCTGAACGACGAGACCGAGGCGCGGGTCATCGCCGAGGTGTTCGCCGGTTGCGAGCCCGGCCCCCTGGTCACCGCCCTCAAGGGCGCCGTCGGCCACACGTCGGGAGGATCGGCGCTGCTCAGCGTCGCTGTCGCCGTCGAGATCCTGCGCACCGGCCGGGTGCCGCCGGTGGTCGGGCTGACCCGGCCGGCGTCCGAGGCGGCCGCGCTGCGGCTGGTCCGCGACGCGGCCGTGCGGGCGGACGTCCGGGTGGCTCAGGTGGACGCGTTCGGCTTCGGCGGTCTCAACGCCGTCACCCTCCTGGAGGCGGTGCGATGACCGGCCGCGCCCACGCCGGGCACCTCGCCCCGACGCCGGATCGCAGCGTGCCGCCGTCCGCGTCCCGCCGGCCGGGCCAGGTGACCCGGCCGGGACGGTCCACGGCGGACACGCCGCCCGGGGCCGACCCGGATCGACCGGTGGCCGCCGTTCTCGCGGCGGCACTGCATTTGCCGGGAGTCGACCTGCCGACCGGTGTGGGCGAGGCGTGGGCCGCTGAGAATCCCGCCTGCCCACCCGAGCGGGCCGCCGACCTGCTGGGCCGCAAGGGTCTGCTGGCCAAGGAGCCGGCCACCCGGCTCGCCCTGTGCGCCGTGCATCGGGCGCTGGGCCGCGCGCCGAAGGCGCCCCGCCCGAGCGGGCCGGCGGATCCGCGTACCGCCGTGGTGGTCAGCTCCAACCTGGGCAACGTCGCCACCGTCGGCGACATCGCCCGCCGACTGCGCGAGGGCGGCCCGCGCGAGGTCGGCCCGTTGGAGGCGCCGAACGCCTCCAGCAACGTCATCGCCGGCGCGATCGCCATCTGGTTCCGCTTCGGAGGCCCCAACCTCACCGTCTGTTCCGGGGCCACCGCCGGCCTGGACGCGATCTGGCTGGCCGGGCTGCTGCTTCGTACCGGCCGCGCCGACCGGGCCGTCGTGGTCGGCACCGAGCCGGACGACCCGCAGGCCCAGGCCCTGCACGCCGCCCGGGACGGCGCCACCGCCGCCCGCCCGCTGCGCGCCGGGGCGGCCTGCCTGCTGCTCGGCCGGGTCGACGCCGCGCCGCACCCGTTGGCCCTGCTGGGGCCCGTGCGGGCGGGCGTACCCGTCGACGGCACACCACGCGGCCCGCTGGTCGACGCGGCCGCCGTGGCGGGCGACCACTACGGCGCCGCGGGGGTCGTGCACACCGCCCTGGCCGTACGCCTGGTCGGCGCCACCCCGAACGTCACGGTCCGCTGCGGCGACCCCGTCGACGGCATGCGCGAACTCGACGTCCGGACGGCGCGGCGATGAGCGGCACGCCACCGGCGGTCGCCGTGCACCGGCTCGCCGGCCCGGACACCGGAACGCCGACCGTGCTGCTCGCGCACGGTATGTCCGACGCCTGGCGCAGCTGGCGACCCCTGGCGCAGCGGCTGCCCACCGGTTGGCGGCTGCTCGCGGCCGAGTTGCCGTGGAAGGCCGGCACCGATCACCGCTGGCGGCGTCGGGGCACCCCGGGCGCCTGGCTCGCCGCCGCCATCCGTGCCCTGGCCACGCCCCCCGACGTCGTGGTCGGCCACTCGCTCGGCGCGAACGCGGTGCTGGAGATGCTCGCCACCGAACCGGACGTCGCGCCGCGCGGGGCGATGCTCATCGCGCCGTTCTACTGCCCGCCCGACCTGGCGGTCACCTGGGCGGTGCACGAGCGGGCGCAGGCCAACTTCGTCCAGATCATCGACGAGGGGCTGCGCCACCGCCTCGGCCCCCGGCTGGCCGACCTGGACGCGGAGACCCTGACCGCCATGCGGGACATCATGGTGGACCGGATCGGGCCGGTCGGCTTCACCACGCTGTTCGACCACTTCACCGCGACCGCCGGCCTGCCGCTGCACGCGGTGACCGTGCCGACCATGGTGCTCACCGGTGGCCGGGACCCCGGCCTCGACGGCCCGCGCGTCGGCGCGCTGCGGGCCGAACTTCCCGACGCGCACGTCGTCGTGGAGCCGGATTTTCACCACTTCTGTCATCTCGACCGGGCGGCCGAGGTGGCCCGACACGTCGCGGGCTTCGTCGAGAAGGTCTGCCCCGACTCCGCGATCCGAGGAGGTACGCCGTGACCACGGCGGTTGAGAACGCATCCGTGACACTGTCGGCCCGGCCCGGGTTCGAGGGCGCGAACATCCGCACCTGGATCGGCTTCAAACACTTCGCGTACCTGGTGGAGCAGGGTGTGCTGCAGTGGTTCCGGGAGCGGGGGCACGGGCCCGGCCGGCTCTACCACGAGCACGGGGTGGGGCTGTCGATCCGGGACTGTTCGCTGCTGCTGCCCGCCGTCCTCGACGTCGACGACACCGCGACGGTGGTGGCGAGCACCGCCGCCAACGGTCGGTTCGCGGTGCGGATGGGTGTGCGCCGCGACGCCGACGTGACCGTGTGCCGGGCCCGGGTGCGGGTGGCCCTGGTGCGGGAGGCGGACGTACCGCAGGCGGCGCCGCTGCCGGCGGAGCTGGCCGGCCTGGTCGAGGAGCCGGCCCCCGGCGAGCCGGGCGCCCCCGCCGGCGCGGACCCGGCCGATGAGTTGCGCGCCGCCGGGGCGGGATTCGTGTGGCCGTGGCGGGTGCCCTACTTCTACTGCCAGTACTCGCAGCGGATGCAGCACTCCGGGTACGTCCGGCTGCTGGAGGAGGTGGTGGACCGCTACCTCGCCGACCGGGGTGTGTCGGTGGGCCGGATGCTGCGCGAGCGGGGCTGGATCCCGGTGGTCTCCCGCGCCCGCATCGAGGTGCTCGGCGACGCCCACCTCGACGAGCCCGTGTGGGTCAGCTTCACCGTCACCGACGTGCTCAAGGACGTCACGTACGACGCGCGGATGGACTGCCACGTCGTCCGCGACGGTCGCCTGGTCCGGGTGGCGACGGCCAGCATCCTGCACGGGTACGCGGTCAGCCGCGGCCCGGAGGCGGGCCGGCTCGCCACCCTCGACGGGGACACCGTGGCGGCGTTGACCGGCGGGCGGCGGTGATGGCCACCAAGCAGCCCCGCCTGTACTTCTCCTTCCGCAGCCCGTACAGCTGGCTGGCCGTGGAGCGGCTGACCCGGGCGCTGGGCCGGCCGCAGGAGGTGCTGGAGTTCATCCCCTACTGGGACCCGGACGCGCGGACCGAGGAGGCGCTGACCGCCCGTGGCGGCGCCTTCCACTACGTGCAGATGAGCAAGCCGAAGCACCTGTACCTGCTCCAGGACGCCAAGCGGCAGGCCCAGCGGCTGGGCCTGGCGATGCGCTGGCCGATCGACATCGACCCGTGGTGGGAGGTCCCGCACCTGGGCTGGCTGGCCGCCCGGGAACAGGGCGCGGGGGAGGCGTTCTACCGGGAGGTGATCGCCGCCCGCTGGCAGCGGGGCGAGGACGTGTGCACCCCCGAGGTGATCTCCGAGGTGGCCGAGCGGGCCGGGGTGGACCCGGCGGTGGTGCTCGGCGCGGTGGAGGACGAGACCGTCCGGGCGGCCGGGGCGCAGTGCCTGCTGCGGGCGTACGAGGAGGACATCTTCGGCATCCCCTACCTGCGGCTGGGTCCACACCGGTTCTGGGGCGTGGACCGGGTCGACGACTTCCTCGCCGCGTACGCCGAGCGGACCGGCGCGCCGGTCGCGCCCCCCGCGGTGCCGGCGGGCGTGGGCGGGTACGACACCGACACCGGAGGCGGCTGTGGCTGAGCGACGAGACCCGGAACAGGAACGCGCCCACCGCCGCCGGCAGTTGGTCCTCACGCTGCGCGCGTTCGCCCTCGCGGGGTTCGACGAGGGCGCTGGCGGCCACGTCACCGCCCGGGACCCGATCGAGCCGGACACCTTCTGGATCAACCCGTTCGGCCGGCACTTCGCCCATGTGCGCGACGACGACCTGCTGCGCGTCGACCACACCGGCGACGTGGTCGACGGCTCCGGCCGGATCAACCCCGCCGGGTACGCCATCCACTCGGCCATCCACAAGGCCCGCCCGGACGTGGTGGCCGCCGCGCACACCCACTCGATCCACGGTCGGGCGTTCTCGGCGCTCGGCCGGCCGCTCGCGCCGATCACCCAGGACGCGTGCGCCTTCTTCGAGGACCACGAGGTCCACGACGAGTACGGCGGCGTCGTCCTCGACGGCGCGGAGGGTGACCGCATCGCGGCGACGCTGGGCACCGGCAAGGCCGTCGTCCTGCGCAACCACGGGCTGCTCACCGTCGGCGGCTCGGTGGCCGAGGCGGCCTGGTGGTTCCTGGCGATGGACCGCTGCTGCCAGGTGCAGCTGCTCGCCCAGGCGGCCGGCGAGCTGGTGGTGATCCCCGCCGACGCGGCTCGGGCCGCGCGGGCGGACATCGGCACCGCGCAGATCGCCCGACTGAACTTCCGGCCGGTCGCGGAGCACGTCCTGGCTGTCAGCCCCGACCTCACGCACGGCACCACGCCCAGACAGGAGTGACGAGTGGCCGAGCTGCTGAAGACCATGGTCCGGGACCGGGCCGGCGACGTCGCGCTGACCGACGAGCGGACCACCCGGACGTGGGCGGAGCTGGACCGGTCGGTGGACCGGTGGATCGGCGTGCTGCGCGGGGCCGGCCTGGACGTCGGTGACCGGGTGGCGTTCGTGCTCGGCAACCGGCACGAGACGTTCGAGGCGCTGCTCGCCTGCGTGCACGCGGGTCTGGTGGCGGTGCCCGTCAACTGGCACCTCACCGCGCCGGAGATCGCCCACATCCTGACCGACTGCGGCGCGCGGGCGGTGCTCACCGAGGCGGCGTACGCGCCGACGGTGCGCGACGCGGTGGCGCGTACGCCGGGCGGCCCCGACCTGCTGGTGACTGTCGACGGCGGGGACGGGTTCACGGCGGTGGACGACCTGCCGGCGGGCCCGGGCGTCCCGGCGCTCTCCGGCGGCGTGCTGCTCTACACCTCGGGCACCAGCGGACGCCCCAAGGGAGTGGTCAACCCGCTGCTCAAGGTGGGCGCCCCGATCGACCGGGTGGCCGCCACCACCGAGGCGCTCGGCGGCGGCCTGGGCATTCCGACGCAGGGGCAGGCGCTGCTGGTCGGTCCCTGGTACCACTCGGCGCAGTTGTTCTTCGCCCAGTTTCCGCTGCTGCGCGGCTGTGGGCTGGTGCTGCGCCGCGGGTTCGACCCGGTCGAGGTGCTGCGCGTGATCGACGACGAGAAGATCACCATCAGTCATCTGGTGCCGACCCAGTTCATCCGCCTGCTGCGGGTCGACGCGGGGACCCGGGCGGCGTTCTCCGGCGCCAGCCTCGCCCGGATCTGGCACGGCGGCGGCCCCTGCCCGCCGGAGACCAAGCGGGCGATGATCGAGTGGTGGGGGCCGGTGTTCGTGGAGTACTACGCCGCGACCGAGGCCGGCATCGTCACCCTGGCCGACTCGCACACCTGGCTGGCCCGGCCGGGCACGGTGGGCCGGCCGGCGCCGCCGACCGAGGTGGTGGTGGTCGACGACGAGGGCCGGCCGGTGCCCGCCGGGCAGGAGGGCCGGGTGGCCGTGCGGCGGCCCCCGGGCCGGGGGTTCCACTACCACAACGCTCCGGAGCAGACCGAGCAGGCGCACGTCGCCCCGCACACCTTCACCGTCGGCGACCTGGGCCACCTGGACGCCGACGGCTACCTGTTCCTCACCGGCCGCTCGGCGGAGCTGATCGTCACCGGCGGCGTGAACGTCTATCCCGCCGAGGTGGAGGCGGTGCTGTCGACGCACCCCGCCGTGCAGGACAGCGTGGTCATCGGGGTGCCGGACGACGAGTTCGGCGAGCAGGTCCGGGCGGTGGTGCAGCTCGACCCGACGTGGCCGACCCGGGGCGTCGAGCAGGCCCTCGACGCGCACTGCCGGACCAGCCTGGCCGGCTTCAAGGTGCCGCGCTCGTACGAGGTGGTCGACCGGATCCCGCGCGAGCCCACCGGCAAGGTGCCCCGCCGGGCGTTGCGGGACCGCTACCGGCGGGCCACGGTGTCGCCGGGCCTGCTCGCGGACCCGGCGACCTTCCTGACCGGCGTGCCGCACGACGAGTTCGCCCGCCGCCGACGGGAGGCGCCGGTGGCCTGGGTCGAGGAGGTCGAGCTGACCCGCACCGACCAGGACCGGTCGGTGCGGTCCCGGGGGCCGGGTTTCTGGGCCGTCACCCGCCACGCCGCGGTGTCCGCGGTGTCCCGTGACCCGGCGACGTTCTCGTCGGCGGCCGGCGGGGCGTTCCTCGCCGACCCCCGGACCCCGGAGGATCTCGACCGCAACCGGCAGCTTCTGATCAACATGGACGCGCCGGAGCACGCCTGGGTGCGGCGGCTGGTGGCGGGGGCGTTCACACCCCGCGCGGTGGGTCGCCTCGGTGAGCTGGTGACCGGGCATGCCGAGGAGGTCGTCGCCCGGGCGGTGGCCGCGCGCGACATCGACGTGGTGGCGGACCTCGCGGCCGAGCTGCCGCTGCTCGTCCTCACCGACCTGCTCGGTGTGCCCCGGGCGGACCGGCGGTTGCTGTTCGAGTGGAGCAACAACCTGGTCGGGTTCGACGATCCCCGCTACGGCGGTGGCAGCGTGCAGCGCTACCGGGACACCTTCGCGGCGGCCTTCTCCTACGTCCGGCAGCTGGCGGCCCAGCGACGGGCCGCGCCCACCGACGACCTGCTGAGCCTCCTCGTGCACGCCGAGGCCGACGGCCGGGGCCTGACCGACGCGCAGCTGTGCCAGCTGTGGCTGCTGCTGGTCATCGCCGGCAACGAGACCACCCGGCACCTCATCTCCAACGGGGTGCAGGCGTTGCTGGAGCATCCCGAGCAGCGGGACCGGCTGATCGCCGAGCCGGACTTGACCGCGAGCGGGGTGGAGGAGCTGCTGCGCTGGGTCACGCCGATCATGCAGTTCCGGCGCACCGCCACCCGCGACACCGTCCTCGACGGAACCCGCATCGCCGCCGGGGACAAGGTCGTCGTCTACTACATCTCGGCCAACCGGGACCCGGCGGCGTTCACCGATCCCGACCGGCTGGATCTCGCCCGCGATCCCAACCCGCACCTGGCGTTCGGTATCGGTCCGCACTTCTGTCTGGGCGCGCACCTGGCGCGGCTGGAGATGGCGGCCTTTCTCACCGCGATCCGTCCGCATCTGGGCCGGCTCCGACTGACCGGGCCGGTACGCCGGATGCGGACCAACTTCATGAACGCCGTCACCGCGATGCCCGCGCGCTTCGACGTCGCGCCGGAAGGGGAGTGACCCCATGCCACTGGACCTGCACTGGTTCCTGCCGACGCACGGAGACGGCCGTGACCTGGCCGAGCCCGCCCGCGGTGGCGGAAGCCGGCCGGCCCGGATCACCCGCCGCCCGCCGGATATCGGCTATCTGGCGCAGGTGGCGCGCGCCGCCGACGGGTTGGGTTTCGCCAGTGTGCTCACGCCCGCCGGGCTTTTCTGCGAGGACCCGTGGGTGGTGGCGTCCGCGCTGGCCGCGCAGACGCAACGGCTGAAGTTCATGATCGCGTTACGGCCGGGGCTCGCCTCGCCCACGCTTGTCGCCCAGATGGCCGCGTCCCTGCAACGTGTCTCGGCGGGCCGGGTGCTGCTCAACATCGTGGCCGGCAGCGACCCGGACGAGCAGCGCCGCTACGGCGACTGGCTGGACCACGACGCCCGCTACGCCCGCGCGGAGGAGTTCCTCACCGTGCTGGGTGGACTGTGGACCGGCCAGCCGGTCGACCACAGCGGCGAGCACTACCGGGTGAAGGCCGCCCTGCTGGCCCGGCCGCCGGCCACCGCCCCGGCCGTGTTCCTGGGCGGGTCCTCGCCAGCGGCGCAGCGGGCGGCCGCCCGGCACGCGGACGTGTACCTGGCCTGGGGTGAGACACCGGCCCAGCTCGGCGAGCTGCTGGGTCGGGCACGTGAGCAGGCGGCGGAGGCCGGCCGCACGCTGCGCACCGGGAGTCGACTCCACGTGATCACCAGGGACACCGCGCGGGAGGCGTGGGCCGAGGCGGACCGTCTCCTCGCCGGCGTCGACCAGGCGCGGATCGCCGCCGCTCGGCAGCGCTTCGCGCGTACCGACTCGGAGGGCCAGCGGCGGGCGGCGGCGCTGCACGCGGACGGCAACGCCCGGATGGAGGTGTACCCGAACGTCTGGGCGGGCTACTCCCTGATCCGGCCCGGTGCCGGCGCGGCGCTGGTGGGCAGCCACGAGGAGGTCGCGGAGCGGATCGCCGAGTACCACGCCGCCGGGGTGGACCATCTGATCCTGTCCGGGCAGCCACACCTGGAGGAGGCGTACTGGTTCGGCGAGGGCGTGCTGCCGCTGCTGCGCCACGACGGTCTCCTGAGTGGCGGGGCCGACGCGGACGACGGGGCCGGCACGCACGACGGGGCCGCCCGGCGGACCCCGGAGCTGGCGGTGGGCCGATGACCGGGCCGGTCGCGGAGTTGCCGATGACCGCGCTGATCGGCAACCCGAAACCCCATTCCCGTACGCGGACCGTCGCGTTGGCCACCGCGGCGGCACTGCATTCCCGACTGACCCACGGCCCGACCCCCGTCGGAACGCCGACGGTGATCGACCTGGCCGAGCTGACGGCCGAGCTGGTCGGTCAGGGCAGCCGGCCGGAGACGCTCGACGAGGTGCTGGAGGCGGTACGCCGACCGGGGCTGCTGCTGGTGGCCAGCCCCACGTTCAAGGCGGCGTACAGCGGCTTGCTGAAGCTCTTCGTCGACGTGCTGCCCCGGGGTGCGCTCACCGGGGTGGTGGCGGTGCCGTTGATGACCGCCGCCCGGTCCGGTCACCGGCACATCGTCGACACCTACCTGGGCGCCCTGCTGGCCGAGGTGGGCGCGTGCGTGCCCACGGCGGGCCTGTGCGTGCTGGAGCGCGAGTTCGACACGGCGGAGGTCGGCATCGAGCGCTGGTTGGACCGGGCGACGCCGGCGGTGGTGGACGCGCTGGCCGTGGTGCCCGGCGTGCCGGCCGAGCCCGGAGTCAGCCGGCGCTGACCTCGGTGTCGTGCTTGCGGCGCATCCGGCTGATCCAGCCCTGTGCCGTGTGCACCGGAACGTCGAAGTGCTCGGCGACGCGGCTGATCGTGCCGACCTGCTCGTAGACCGCCTCCAGGTCCGCCGGGTCGGGCGCGCGGCGGTACGCGCGACCGGCCTTGAGTCGGCTGAGCCGGTCCGGTTCGCCGGCCCGGCGTGCCGGTCGGGGCGGCTGCGGCCGGGGTGCGGTGGTCGTCGCGGTGGTCGCGGGGACCGGCCCGACCGTCACGGCCGGACGGGGTGCGGCCTCGGCGCGACTCCGGTCCCGGTCCTGCGGGGGGATGAAGGCGCGCAGCAGGGCATCGAAGTCGACGTACGGCAGCTCGCCGGTCAGACCGGCGCTCTGCGGCGCGCGGACGGTGAGCTCCCGCACGACCGGGTGGCCGTTGCCGGTCTCCAGACGCACGACGGTCTGGGCCACCGGGCCGGTGATCTCCTCACCGTCGTCCTCCACGGGCACGATGGTGATGATGTATTGACTCACGACGATGCCTTTCCTGCGCATCTCCGGGCGAGCCAGTGCGGCTTCCGGCCCCCCGGTCAGCCCTGTCGGGTTTGACCGGTGGTGGGAGACAAGATATCAGATTCCCGCAGGCAGAAGGCGAGATATCCGACACTCGCCACGGGACGCCTATCCTTCATCTCCGTTTTATTGTGGGCATCAACGCTCAAATCGGGCCCTGCGGGTCGCAGACCCTCGATCCGCGACAGCGGATCGCGGGTCGACAGCCCGGGACACCAGCAACGCGGCCAGCCCGGCCCGCGACGACACCCCCGTCTTGCGGAAGATCCGGGTCAGGTGAGCCTCCACCGTCTTGACTGTCACGTACACCTGGTCCGCCGCCTCGGCGTTGCTCGCACCGGCCGCCACCAGGCGGGCGATGTCCCACTCCCGCCGCGTCAGGGTCAGCTCCCCGCCCGCGGCCGCGGCCGGCAGACGGCCCGCGGCCCCGGCCGCGCGGCTCTGCTCGCCGGCCACCGAGCGGCGCAGCGGCGGGGAGTCGACCAGCTCCGCGATGCGGCGGGTCTCGGCGAGTTCGACCTCCGCCGCCGACCACTCCCGGGCCTCGCACAGAGCCCGCGCCCGCACCAACCGCGCCGACGCCTCCTCCAGCCTCCACCCCAGACTCGCGAACGAGTCCGCGGCCGCGGCGGCCAGCTCGGCGGCGCAGCGCGGATCCGCCTCCAGGGTCAGCCGCGCCCGGGCGGTCCGGGTCAACGCGGTCTGCCCCCGCAGCCCCAGCCGCTCGGCGTACCCCTCCGCCACGTCCAACCAGCGCCTGGCCTCGTCGCACCGACCGGCCTTGTGGGCCATCTCGGCCAGGGCCGAGGCCCAGCAGGCCCGGTTGGTCAGCTCGACCTGGTCGAGACCATCCCCGCCGCAGGCGCGCAGCAACGTCGCCGTCGAGCCGGCCCGGTCCCCGGCCAGGAAGCGCAGACGCACCGACACGCGCTGACTCGCCCCGTCGTACCAGTTCTCGCGGCGGGTGCTGGCGTCCAGCACGGCGGTGTCAGCCAGGTGGCGGGCCGCCTTCGGGCCGCTGCGCCAGGCCACCGCGATGGCCCGGTACGCGCGCGCCAGCGCCACCATCGGGTCGATGCCCATGGCGACGGCCACCTCCTCGGCGTCCTCACCCTCGACCCGGGCCCGGTCCAGGCTGCCCAGTCGGGCGGTCACCGCGCAACGGCCGACCAGCAGCCAGGGAGTCAGCGCCACGAGACCCGCGCGGCAGCAGATGTCCAGCGCGCGGTCGAAGTGGTGCAGGGCCGAGCGCTCCCGCTCGTGGAAGTATTCGGCCCAGCCCAGCAGGGCCAGCAGGTCCGGGTGCCGGGCAAGGTCGGTGTCGGCGAACGCGTCCACCTCGGACGACGCCCGGTCCAGCGTCTCGGGCGCCCGGATCCCACAGTCGGTGTACGCGGCCACGAACGACTGCACCACCGCGGCCGTGGTCGAGCAGACCGCCGAGCCGGTCCGCTCCGCCAGCAGGCTCAGACTCCGGGCGTGCTCGGCCGCGTCGGGCGCTGCACAGAGGGCGCCGGCGATCGCCGCCTCGACGGTCAGCAGGAACTGAGTGTGCGGCTCCACCCGCCCGTCCCGGTACGGCAGCAGCAGCGCGTACGCGTCGAACGGCCGGCCCAGCAGGCGCTCCACCCGCGCCCGTGCGGCCACCGCCCGCAGCCGCTGGTCGCAGTCGGCGAGAGGGCGGCGGGTGAGTTCCTGTAACAGGGTGCGGGCCTGGCGCAGCTGACCCGCGCCGACCAGCGCGTCCGCCATCGCGAACTCCAGCCGCGTACGGCGTGGCTCGGTGACCTCGGCGGCGGGCAGCAGCCGCTGGACGTTGGTCAACCACCGGATCGCGTCGAGCCGGGGCACGAGACCGCTCTCCGCCGCCTCGATCAGCGCGTCGGCGGTCGCCGGTTCGGCGCACTGCCCGCTGGCCGACAGGTGTTCGGCGTACCGGGTGACCGGATGCCCGAGCTCGCGCAGGACGCGGGCCGCCGTCGCGTGCAGGCGTCGCCGCCGGCCCGGGGACAACGCGCGGTACACCACGGTGCGGTCCACCTCGTGACGGAACCGCAGGGTCGACGCCTCGGTGGGGTCGGTCCGCAGCAGGTCGGCGGCCACCAGCGCGTCGAGCAGGTCGCTGGTGACCTCGGGGCCGCGATCGGCGAGCGCCGCGGCCAGCGCCGGCTCGAACCCGTCCGGGCACACCGAGACGGCCTCCAGCATCTGCCGTTGCTCGTCGGTCAGCGCGTCGAGATCGAGCTGAACCGCGCCGGTGACGTCGACGGGCAGCTCGGCGGGCAGGCCCCGCAGGGCGGCGACCGGGCCGTCCAGGGCGCCCGGGCGGTAGGCGAGGACGTAGCGGGGGACGCCGCCGGAGAGCACGTGCACCCGCTGGGCGGCGCGTCCCTCCACCAGCCCGAGCAGCGCGGCGACGCTGGCCGGATCCAACGGTGTCAGGGTGACCGCCCGGCGGCTCAGGTGGATGCCGGCGGCGAGCGCGGTGGTCACGCACGACGGCATCTGCCGCGGCCGGTACGCGGTGACCCACAGCAGACCCGGGGGCGGCGCCTGCGCGAGCCGACGCAGCAGCGTGGCCGTCGCGGGTGACGCGCTGTGCAGGTCGTCCAGGAGCAGCAGCAGCGGCCCACCGGCGCGGACCGGCGCCGACGGCTCGTCGGTCAGCGCCGCGAGGGCCTGCCCGACCTGGTGGCCGTCGCGGCCGGCGGCGGCGAGCACCGGCACCCCGGCTCGTCGGGCTCGCGCGGCGACCTCGCGCAGCAGCCGCGTCTTGCCGGTGCCGGGGTCACCCACGAACTCGATCATGGCGGGTTGGCCGTCGCGGACCCCGGCCAGGGCGCGGTCGAACAGGTCGAGCGCGCAGTTGCGCCCGACCAGGGGGTCGAGAGGGTCGCCCGACGGCGGCGGGGCGAACTCCTCCTCGCTGATGTTCATCGGCGCTCCACGACGGGCGCCCGCGCGCCGCGGTCCACCGGCGTACGCCATCGGTCGGTCGTGGTCGGACTCGGCCCGGCGGCGGCCCGACGGCCAGGTCGGACGCGAGAATGCGGCGAGTGTTGGCCCAGCTTCAACTGCCACCCCCAGGATCTGTCCCGTTCGGGCCTCTCGGCGTGCCCGATGCCAGCGGTGCCAATTGCCGGCGCTCGGGCGAGCGGCAGATGCAACTCTAGGTCCGCGCGACAAGAACTGCGATCGCGGGACCGGTTGGTCCTATTGCCTAAGAGAGCAAATGTTGCTGCCCAAAAACCGAAATAGCGGACTTGGTTCTTGACACAGCGCACACCGGCGGTTGCGGTGAGTTCACGACAATGTGGGGTTTCCCCTACTGTCGCATCGTTCCCCGTCGCTTAATGTCGACCCCGGCGGTGCGACGCCTTCTGGGGGGACTTCGGATGACCGTTCATTATCGATCCTATCTGGACAATTCGTCAGATGCGGAGGTGATGCTGAGCGAGCCGGAACGATGGCACGCATTTCAGTGTCTTTTGCCGCCGCGCGCCGCGGTGGCCGACGCGTTCCTCACCCGGGGCATCAGTCCGCTGCTGCACGGCCTACAGGCTGCCGGTGAGCTGTCCGCCTGGTCGTTCACCCGGCAGTCGCCGCGGGTGGTCTGTCTGCACCTGCTCGGCAGCGCGCCGCGACTGCTGGCGGCCCGACTGGCGGGGCTCTGCGTGGCGGTCGGGGCGGAGGGGCCCGTGCACGTGCCGCACCTCGCCGCTCCGCCGGCGCGCGATCCACGGCTGGTCGACGTGGCCGTCGATCTGATCGGGATGACCCCGGGGCGGCAGGCCCGCCTCGGCGCCGCCGTGGACCTGGCGATGGTGGCGGCCATGCGCAACTGCCCCGCCCTGCGGGGCGACAGCGAGCTCGTCACGTCCGAGGCGGTGGCCGCCCTGCCGAGCGTCCGCTGGCAGCGGATCACCACCGCGCTCAAGACCGAACGCCACCCGCTGACCTGCTGGGCACACCTGCTGGAGGCGTTCCGTCGTGCACCGGGATACGAGGGCAGGATGACGTTCGACCTGGTCCACCTGCTGCACAATCAGCTCGGGCTCAGCACCCGTGACGAGCAGCGGGTGCACGCCGACCTGATCCGTTCGCTGTCGCGGCGCCGGGCCGGAGCGCGGCGGTCGCCCCGCTCGCACCTGGGCGTCCAGCATCCCGGGCCGGTCCGCCCGAAGAGGTGAACGACCGCGCGACCTGCCGGTCGGGGCCGCCGACCGACCGGCAAGGAGTCGACGTGATCGCGCAACGGCTGCGGGTCGCCGCCTACGCGGTGTGCACGCGGGACGAGCACGTGCTGCTCGCCCGCTTCGTGTCGGCGGACAGCTCGGCGTGCCACTGGACGCTGCCCGGCGGCGGGGTCGAGCACGCCGAGGACCCGTACGACGCCGTCGTCCGGGAGGTGGCCGAGGAGACCGGTTACCAGGTGCGGGTCGAGCATCTGCTCGGTGTGCACTCGCGGACGAGGTACGTGCCGTTGGGCGACGCCGATGCCGCCGAGCTGCACATGCTGGCCATCTATTACCGGGTGCGGATCACCGGCGGCGACCTTCGGCACGAGACGGGCGGCTCGACCGACCGGGCCCAGTGGACACCGCTGGCGAGCGTCGCCGAGCTGGAACGCTCCGTCGTCGTCGACGCGGGGCTCGCGTTGCATCGTGGCCTGCCGCCCAGCGGCCACGTGCCGCCGATCGAGATGAGCGAGCTCCTGCGGCACTGAGGTGTGCGGTGTTCCGGCGCGGGGCGTACGCCGGAACACCACGGGTGGAAAGTCAGCGCGCCAGCCACTCCCGGTAGGACGTCGGCGCGAGCACCGCGCCCTCCTTGGCGATCAGCGCGTCGCCGGGAGCGGCCGCGAACATGCCGGCGCTGTCGTCGGTGGTAACGGTGCGCTGGTCGCCGTGCGCGGCGAGGGTGATCCGGCCCAGTTCGTCGAGCCCGAACACGTCGGGGCCGGCGACGTTGCGGACGCCCCGCAGGGGGGCGCCCACGCTGACGTCGACGACGGCCTGGGCCACGTCGGCCGCGGCCATCGGCTGCAGGGGGGTGCTGGGCAGGCGGACGCCGTTGTCGTCGGCGGTTCAGGAGATGACCGCGTCGATGAACTCGAAGAACTGGGTGGCGCGGACGATCGAGTACGGCACCTTGCCGGCCTTGAGGATGTCCTCCTGGAGCACCTTCGCGCGGTAGTAGGCCAGGTCGGGCACCTGGTCGACGCCGACGATGGACAGGACGACCGGGTGGCCGACGCCGGCCCGCTCGGCGGCGGTCAGCAGGTTGTCCATGGTCGTCTGGAAGAAGGCGGGGGAGGCGTCGTCGAAGGTCGGCGAGTTGGTCAGGTTGACGACGACGTCGGCGTCCTTGAGCGCCTCGGGCAGACCCTGCCCGGTGAGGAGGTCGACTCCGGTCGACTGCGAGTGCGGTACCGCGTCGTGCCCGGCCGCCTGCAGGATCTGGACGACCTGGGACCCGATGAGGCCCGTCCCGCCCATCACGGCGATCTTCATGTCCGTTCCACCTTCCCTGTCTGTTTTGTCCGCCATGCCGCTACGGCACTTAACTCGGACTTCCTATGGGTGGAGTGGGCGCTGCACTGCTGCGTCGTGCTCACGGCCAGCAGCAGGCCCGTCCCGGCGGCCCGGCTCGCTGAGCTGCACGACGTCTCCGGCAGCTACCTGGCCAAACAGCTCCAGTCGCTGGCCCGCGCCGGGCTCATCCACTCCGTGCAGGGCAAGTCGGGCGGCTACGCGTTGACCCGCGCTCCGGAGAGCATCAGCCTGCTCGACGTGGTCCACGCCGTCGACGGGCCCGGCCCCGCCTTTGTCTGCACCGAGATCCGCCAGCGCGGCCCGCTGGCCAGCCCACCCGAGTCCTGCACCCGCGCGTGTCCCATCGCCCGCGCCATGTCCACGGCGGAGAAGGCGTGGCGCGAGGCCCTGGCCGGGATCACGATCGCCGACCTCGCCCGCGACGTGGACGTCGACTCCGGCCCCGAGGCCCTGGCCGGCGTCAGTGCCTGGCTCACCGGCGACCGCGCCGGCTGAGCACGCTCAGCCGGTGTGGCGTACCTCGGTGTCCCAGATCTGCGCCCACGGCCGCCGCAGCCCCCGGCACACGAGGATCGGGCCGCCGTTCTCGTCGTTGTCCACCTCGACCCGCTGGTCCACCCGCCCGGCGGGCGTGCACTCCTGGAACCAGGCGTTCAGCGCGTCGGGGCGCTCCCAGCCGACCACGATCGCCACGTCCGCGTCGGCGGGTGGGCGGCCGAAATCCACCATGCTGTTGTGCCCGGAGTACGCCCGGGGGAGCCCTCGGGCCGGCCCGTAGCGGGCGATCGCCCCGGCCTCTCCGTAGTTGCCGGTGAGGATGACCGCCCGCGAACGTTCCTGCGGCGGCAGGGCACGATGGACGGTGGCCACCGAGTCGGCGAACTCCGGCCAGCCGATGGTCTCGCCAGCGTCGTAGTTGACGTCGACCACGAAGCTGGGCAGCCGATCGGCCGGCAGCACCGGCAGCAACAGCACGACGGTGGGCAGCAGGAACGGCACCGCGAGCACCCCCCGACGCAGCCACGCCGACCCGCGCGAGGCCCGGGCGGCGCTCACCACCGCGCCCGCGGCGGTGAGCACGAGCAGCAGAGGCGCGTCGTAGTAACCCTTGCCGCCGGCCACCAGGACGATGCCGACCACGACCACCCAGGCCCACCCCACCGCGCGGTACGCCCGCCACGCCGGCCGGCGCAGCAGCGCGACGAGACCGGCGATCCAGATCGGCACGGCGTACGGGCTGATGATGACGAACTGCAGGGTGAGCGCGTCGAGGCGACCGCTGTAGGAGCTGTCGCCACCGGAGATGGAGGCCGCCACACCGAGCTGCGGGAAGCCGTGCGCGGCCTGCCAGATCAGGTTCGGCGCGGCCAGCAGCACGGCGATCCCGGCGGCGGCGAGCACCCACTTGTCGCGCAGCAGCCGACGCGGCCCCGCGATCGCCACCCCGGCGAGCAGACCCACGGCCAGCAACGCGGGCAGCAGCTTGTTGAGCATGCCCACGCCGAGCACCAGCCCGAGCGCGAGCGCCCACCGGCTGTCCCCGGTGCGCAGCAGCCGCACCGCGCACCACGCGACGCCGAGCCAGACCAGCAGGTCGACGGTCGTGGTGCTGAGCAGGTGCCCGCCGGCGAGCACGATGCCGGACAGCGCGGCCAGCACCGCGGCGAAGGTCTGCCCGCCCCGGCCACCGCCCAGCTCGCGGGCGATGGCGGCGACCAGGAGGACCGCGACGCCGGCCAGCAGCGCCGACGGCGTACGCAGCACCACCAAATTGCCCGGCGCGATCGTGTCCAGAAGTCGGGCCAGCGCCGGGACGAGCGGGCCCTGGTCGACGTAGCCCCAGGCCAGGTGCCGGCCGCAGAGCAGGAAGTACAGCTCGTCGCGGTGATAGCCGTAGCGGCCGGCGAGCAGCAGCAACGTCACGCTGGTCGCGGCGGCGACCAGCCACGGGCCGAGCGCACGGGGACCGGGCTGCGGCAGCTCGGCCGGCGCGGACGACCGCGCCGGCAGGTGCGGTCGATCGGTGTCGATGGCGGGCTCGCTCACCGACCCATCATCGCCCGCAAAGCGGCCGCGTGGGTGCCCCGACGCCTGCGGATGCAGGTGGTCTGACCAGGTGCGAAGATCAGCTTGGTAACTCGGACCGAGAGGACGACATGCGATACCGCACTCTGGGCGCCACCGGCACGGTGGTGTCGACCCTGTGTCTGGGCACGATGACCTTCGGCGCGGAGACCGACGAGGAGGGCAGCTTCGCCCAGCTCGACCGGTTCGTCGAGGCCGGCGGCACCTTCCTCGACACCGCCGACGTCTACTCCACCGGCGTCTCCGAGGAGATCATCGGTCGCTGGCTGCGCTCCCGCCCCGACCTGCGCGACCGCCTCGTCATCGCCACGAAGGGCCGATTCCCGATGGGCCCCGGGGCGAACGACGCCGGCCTGTCCCGCGTGCACCTCACCCGCGCCCTGGACGCCAGCCTCCGGCGGCTCGGGGTCGAGGCCGTCGACCTCTACCAGGCGCACGCGTGGGATCCGCTGACCCCGCTGCCGGAGACGCTGCGCTTCTTCGACGACGCGGTCCGCGCCGGCAAGATCCGCTACGCGGGAGTCAGTAACTTCACCGGTTGGCAGTTGCAGAAGGCCGCCCTGCTCACCCAGCACCTCAACCTCACCCCGATCGTGACCCTCCAGCCGCAGTACAACCTGCTGGCCCGGGAGATCGAATTCGAGCTGGTGCCGGTCTGCGAGAACGAGGGCATCGGCATCCTGCCGTGGTCGCCGCTGGGCGGCGGCTGGCTGACCGGCAAGTACCAGCGCGACACCACGCCCACCGGCGCCACCCGGCTCGGCGAGAACCCGCAGCGCGGCGTCGAGGCGTACGCGGGTCGCAACGCCGAGGAGCGCACCTGGCGGGTGCTCGACGCGGTCCGCCAGGTCGCCGGGGAACACGGCGCTTCCATGTCGGCGGTGTCGCTGGCCTGGCTGGCGGCCCGACCGGCGGTCACCTCGGTGATCCTCGGCGCGCGGACCACCGACCAGCTCCACGACAACCTGACCGCCGCCGACCTGGTCCTCGACGCCGAGCAGATGCGGCTGCTGGACGAGGCGAGCGCCCCGCTGGTGGGCGACTACCCGTACGGCGGCGCGGGTGTGCGCCAGCGCGGTCGTGACCTACCGACCGGCTCATGACGGCGTTCCCCGAACCCACCACCCCGGCCGGCAGCCGCACCGAGGTCTTCCTGCGCTACCTGGATTACTTCCGGAGGTCCGCGGTGGCCAAGGTGTCGGCGCTGGCGGAGCCGGAGCTGCGGCGCAGCCGGCTGCCGTCCGGATGGACCCCGCTGGAGCTGCTCACGCACCTGCGCCACGTCGAGCTGCGCTGGATCGAATGGGGTTTCGAGGGTCGGGCGGTCGCCGAGCCGTGGGGCGACCGCCGCGACGACCGGTGGTACGTCGCCCCCGAGGAGACCCTCGCCGACCTGGTGGCGGCGCTGCGCGCGCAGGGCGCGCACACCAGCGCGGTGGTCTCGGCGCACGACCTGGCGGAGATCGGCGCGCCGGGCCCGCGCTGGAACGGCGCCGACCCGGCGTCACTGGAACGGGTGCTGTTCCACCTGGTGCAGGAGTACGCCCGCCACCTCGGCCACCTCGACGTGGTCGCCGAGCTGGCGGGCGGCCCGACCGGGGAGTGAGACCGCCTGCTCGATAATGGACCGATGCCGCTGCTCGTCGCGCCCGCACTGCCCGCCGGAAGCCTCGCCGCGCAGGAACAACCCCACCTTCCGGTACGCCCCGGGCTGGCGCTGCGACCGTGGCGCGACGACGACGCCCCGCTCGTGCGGGCGGCGTTCGACTGCCCGGCGATCCAGCGCTGGCACGTTCGCAGGCTGGACAGCGACGACGAGGCGCGGGCGTGGACGGCGCAGTGGGCGGCCCGCTGGAGCGCCGAGACCGCCGTGAGCTGGGCGATCGTCGAGGACGACGACCGGCCGGTCGGTCAGGTGGGGTTGCGGCAGGTGTCACTCGCCGAGGCGTCGGCGGACGTGTCGTACTGGGTGCTGCCCGCCGCGCGTGGCGCGGGCGTCGCCACCGAGGCGCTGCTCGCACTGACCCGGTGGAGCTTCGCGGCGGGGCTGCACCGGCTGGCCCTGGAGCACTCCACCGCCAACGCGGCGTCGTGCCGGGTGGCCACGCGGGGCGGCTTCGCCCTGGAGGGGGTGACGCGCGAGTCGGTGCGCCACGCCGACGGCTGGCACGACATGCACCTGCACGCCCGCCTGGCTTAGCGGGCTTGCGCCCAGCCGACGAAACGCGGGGTCAGGTCGGGCAGCGCCACGCCGGGGTTGAGCGCGGTGAGGTCCGCTTCGGCCTCCTGCTGCACCGTCGCCAGGTGCGTCAACAGGCCGGGCCGATCCTCGCGGTACTCGCCGAGCAGGCGCAGCTTCGCGGTCGAGCACGGCCAGAGGATGCCGCAGACCGGGCAGCGCCACGACGGGCGCAACGGGGAGTGCGTCGACTTCCTGGCCTTTCCTTCGGTGTGTGGCACGGGTCCTCCTCCTGGGTCGGCTGTTGGAAGCGGGGCCGCTTCTGGTCGCGGAAGCGGCCCCGCCACGAACGCGTCCGCCGGGTTCGGGTCCCTGCCGGCCGCGCCGTCGATACCCCACTTTGCCGGGAGTCTCTGGACAACCACACAGCGTTACGTAATCTTCTTGGCGCAGCCCATTTGCTCCCAGGGAAGGGACGGCATGAACCACGCGTTTGTCGCAGCGCTCGCCGAGGCGGGTCACACCGCCGAGAGCCTCGCCGATCGGATCGGTGTGCATCCGAAGACCGTCGCCCGGTGGGCGAACCCGGGCCACGTTCCCCAGAGTCGACACCGCGCGACCGTCGCGGAGCTGCTGGCCCGCGACGCCGAGGCACTGTGGCCGGACGCATTCCGGCGCCGCGAACCGGTGTGGTTCCGACCCTGGGTCGACCTCGAACGCGAGGCGCTGACACTGCGGTCGTTCCAGTTGGCGTGGGTGCCGGGGCTGCTCCAGACCGAGGCGTACGCCCGGGCGACCCTGGCCGGCGGGGTTCTGACGCCGGACGCGGTCGACGAGTTCACCGGGGCGCGGAGCAGCCGGCAGTCGATTCTCGACCGGGAGAGCGACGGGCCGCTGCTCATCGCCGTGCTCGACGAGGGGGTGCTGCGCCGGCGCGTCGGCGACGACCGCGCGTTGATGGCGGCGCAGCTCACGCACCTGCTCGGGTACGCCGAGACGGACACCGTCCAGCTCCAGATCGTCCCGGCGGACGCGCCCAGCTACCCCGGGCTCGACGGGCCGTTCACCATCGCCGACCTGCCGGACGGCTCGCGGGTCGCGCACGTCGACAGCGCCGCGCAGGCGCAGATCCTCGACCAGACATCGGAGCTTGTTAGCCTGGAGCGGCGGTGGGAGCGCATTCGCGGCGAGGCGCTACCCCGGGGGCGTTCCCTGGACCTTCTCAGAGAAGCGGCGGCATCATGGACCTGACCGACGCGCGGTGGCGCAAGAGCACGAAGAGCGGCGGCAACGGCGGTGACTGCGTCGAGGTCGCCGACAACCTCCCGGGCGTGGTCCTCGTCCGCGACACGAAGGATCGCGACGGCGCGACGCTCACGTTCAGCCCGCAGTCGTGGCGCAGCTTCGTCGCCATGGCACGCGACGCCCGCTGACCGTCCACATCGCACGCGGGGCTCCCGGCGGCGCCGGGAGCCCCGCGCACGGCCGGCCCGATCTGATCAGCGCACGCCGGCCGGTTCGGCCGGTTGCGGTTGTGGGGCCGCCGGCCAGGTGAGCCGGCGTACGCCGGGCACGAGCGCGGTGCCGGCGCAGGAGGCGAGCACCAGCAGGCCGGCGACCGCCAGGGGTACGGGCGCGCCGAACGCGTCGGCGGCCAGCGGCGCCAGCGCGTAGCCAAGCGGCATCGCGGCCAGCGACACCAGCCAGTCGTACGAGGTGACCCGGGCCAGGACCTCCGGTGGGAAGTGGTGCTGCACGACGGTCTCCCAGACCGGGTTGAGGTAGCCGAGGGCGGTCAGCGCCACGGCGTACGTGACGATCACGGCCGGGGCGGGCGCGGCGACGGCGAGCAGGAACAGCGGCGCGGCGTAGCTGGCGAGCCCGAGGTTGGCCAGCAGCACCGGCCGGCGGAGCCGTACCCGCCCGGCCAGCAGCGAGCCGGTGAGCATGCCGACCGCGCCGGCCTGCAACAGCAGCACCCACGTCGCCTCCCCGCCGAGGCGGTTGATGGCGACGGCCGGGCCGAGGGTCATCAGCACGGCGGCGGCACCGTTCCACACGCCGTGCCCGAACAGGCTGGTCCAGAACCAGTCGCGGGCGCGCACCTCGCCGAAGCCGTGCCGCAGGTCGGCGAGGACCGAGCGGCGGGGCACCGGCACGTGTCGGACCCGGACCAGCGCGAGCAGGGCGGCGCTGAGCGCGAACGACGCGCTGTCGATCACGAACGCCCAGCCGGGCCCGGCGGCCCAGATCAGCGCGCCGGCCAACGCCGGGCCGAGCAGCCGGCTGGCGTTGGCGGTGACTCCCATCAGGGCGTTGGCCCGTTGCCGGTCGGCGGGCGCGACGGTGCCGGCGACCAGGGGAGACGCGGTCGGGATGGCGAACGCCGACGCGGTGCCGCCGAGCGCGGAGGCCACCACGACGGTGGTCAGCGACACCTCGCCGCCGAGCAGTTCGACGCCGATCGCGAGTTGGGTCGCGCAGCGGACCAGGTCGGTCAACAGGGCGACGCGTCGGGCGGCGAACCGGTCGGCGACGACGCCGCCGAGGGGCAGCAGGAGCAGCCGGGGCACCATCGCCGCGGCGAGGACGACGGCCAACGCCCCGGTGGAGCCGGTGGCCCGCAGCACGGCCAGCGCGAGCGCGGCGGGCACCACCGCGTCCCCGACGGCCGAGACGGTACGGCCGAGGAACAGCAGCCGGAAGGAGCGGGTGCGTAGGGGGTGAGCCATAGCCGCAATCTAGTTCGACGCCGAACCTTTCGGCAATGAATATTTCGCTGGTGAGCTAAGCTGGCGATCGTGACCGACACTCCGGACGCCGTCGACCGGCACGTCGAGCGGTGGCTGCCCGTGGTGCCCGACCTCGACGCGGACGTCGAGGGCACGGTCGTCCGGATGATCCGCCTGACCCGGCACCTGCGGGCGGTCAAGGAGCGGGCCCTCGCCGACTTCGACCTGCCCGCGCACGAGTACGACACCCTGCACGCCCTGGCCGGCCGGCGCGGCCGGGCGGCTCCCTCGGACCTCGCCGCGGACCTGTCCGTGGCACCCGCCTCGATCACCGCGCGCGTCGACACCCTGCTGCGACGAGGCTTCGTGCGCCGGATTCCGTCCACCGTGGACCGCCGTCGGGTGGACGTGGAGCTCACCGACGCGGGCGAGGCCGCCTGGCGCGCGGCGATGGAGGTCCAGGGCGCCGAGGAGCACCGGCTGCTCGGCGCGCTGACCCCGGCCGAACGGCGACTGCTCTCCGACCTGCTGCGCCGGGTGCTGCGCGTCGCCGAGCAACCGTAGCCGCGTCCTACTCCTCTGGCTCCCAGGCGATCAGCTGGTCGAAGACGCGCCGGTCGCCCTCGACCTGCAGCGAGTCCATCTGAATGCGGCCGTAGCAGAACATGACCAGCTCACTGGCCGTACCCCGGGCCGAGACATAGGCCGTCCCCGGGCCCGCGTCGGCGACCGGCGCGACGAGCCGGGCGGTCCGTGCCCCGTCGGCGGAGAACCAGATCCGCCAGGAACGGCCCTCGGTGGCGTGATAGTCGACGATTGCGGGCTCGTGCGGCCACGTGGCCGTCGTCGCGACGCAGGTGGTCAGGAACTCGTCGACACCGTCGAGGGCCACCTCGTCCGCTAGCGGCTGCGAGGCGCCCACGGCGACCTGGGCGTCATAGGTGTGCACGGCGACCTGCTGAAGCTGGTGCCGGGCAACGGCACCGGCGGTCTGCGGCGCCTGCGATGAACCCCACCACGTCCAGCAACCACGATCCGGGCCGGCTTCCCGCAACGCGGCCAGCAGCTCTGCCGTCGACGCGGCGAACCAGGCCAGCAGGGCCTCGCGCTCGCGGGGCGGCGCCGGGGTGGAGATGGCCGGCGGGGCGTCGGCGGGCCCCGCGGCCACGATCGCCGCCCACCTGAAGCGTCCCTCTCCCAGGTGCTGCACCAGGTCGAACAGCGTCCACTCGGGACAGGTCGGCACCCGTACGTCGAGGCTGGGCGCCGCGGCGACCGCCGCCCGGAAGGCGGTGGACCGCTCGTCCATCAGCCGCAACAGGTCGGCGAACTCCAGGGTCTCTTTCACCGCGGCTTTGTACCACCGCCCCTCGACAACCGACAGCGGTTTTCCGCGCCCCCGACGGCGAGGCCACCCGGAAATCCGTTGCCCGGCAGCCCCGGGTTGACCATGCTGACGGGCATGGATCAGTGACCAGTGGCGCACGTGCGCGATGAGGACGGGTTCGAGTCACCTCCCCGTCTGCCCCTCCGCGCCGAGACGCCGGCTACCCGCCACTGGATCCGGGAGGCCCCCAGTGCCTCCTGCCGAGAGCTTGGAATCGCCGAAACCATGAATGGTTCCCGCCATATCCGTGTGCCAGCCTTCGCCCGCACGGATACTCCTGCCGTCGAATTCGACGCTTCAGTCGTCTTCTCGCCCCCACCGCTGCCACGCACCCCGCGCGGCGCCTGCGGGGTTCACTTCGCCGCGGTGAACCCGTCGCCAGGATCAATCCCACAGCTGACCGCTGAACCGATCTTCCTCAACCTCGAGGTGCGGACCAGCAGGCCGGCGACAGCTGGCGTGGGCGCGTACTCGGAAAATCGCCTGGCGGCGCTCGTACGCCGATGGGAGGGTGACCGGCATGACTGCGCACGCTCTGGCCGGGGCCCTGGCCGACGACGGACGGCGACGGGTCTTCGCGGCGGTCGCGTTGGGATCGACAAGCGTGGCCGAGGTCGTGCAGCGCTCCGGCTTGGCGGCGCGGGTCGTGCTCACCGGGCTCAGGCGGCTCGCCGACGCGGGTCTGGTCACCGGCGCTGACGGCGCGCTCGCGGTCGACGAGGCGTCGCTGCGGGCGGCCGCGCGCGACAGCCGCCCGGCCGACGACGCCGCGCCGGCCGACGATCCGGTGCTGCGCACGTTCCTGCGCGGCGGCGTCCTGACGGGCATGCCGGCGCAGCTCGGGCGGCGACGGGTGCTGCTGGCACACGTCGCCCGGCAGTCGTTCGAGCCGGGCACGCGCTATCCGGAGCGGGCCGTCGACGACGCGCTCAAACCGTGGTGCGCCGCCGGCGCGTCGGACCACGCCACCCTGCGCCGCTACCTGGTGGACGAGCGGTTGCTCACCCGTGAGCAGGGCGTCTACCAGCTGACGGAGGCCGAAAATCCGTTGACCGGGCAGTGACGATCGACGGGTGACCGCGACCGTTCGACCCTCCTGGGTGACCTCCACCGTCCGTCCCGACCATCCGGACGCAACAGTCCTGCTGCGCGAGTAC
The DNA here is from genome assembly GCF_040608295.1 of Micromonospora sp. NPDC005197. NCBI lineage: Bacteria > Bacillati > Actinomycetota > Actinomycetes > Micromonosporales > Micromonosporaceae > Micromonospora > Micromonospora sp. NPDC005197. The sequence goes on from NZ_JBEXHY010000008.1 coordinate 54,373, forward strand.
ATGACCGAGATGGTGGTGCGCTACCACCGCCGCCCGGCCCGACCCGGCGAGGTCGACGCGGCGCTGGCCGAGATGCCCAGCGACGACCTGGCGTACCCCGGTGGTCTGCTCCTGCTCGCCCACCGCGGCACGGACCTGGCCGGTTGCGCCGGGCTGCGGTGGCGCCCGGACTGTGCCGAGCTGACCCGCGTGTACGTCCGGCCCGCGCACCGGGGCGCCGGCGGGGGCGCGGCGCTGCTGGCCGCCGTCGAGCAGCGGGCGCGGGCGGTCGGGGCGGACCGGATCCGGCTCGACACCCGATCCGACCTGGTCGAGGCCCGCGCCCTGTACGCCCGGCACGGCTACGCCGAGATCCCCGCGTACTCGCACGGCCCGTACGCCGAGCACTGGTTCGAGAAGCAGTTGACGTCCGTCGCGGAAGGCGCTAAATAAGAAGAGGAAGTTGAGTCACCACGGCTCAACTCATCACCTTCGGCCAGGAGAACCGAGGAGGCACAGCGATGTTGATGCGTACCGACCCGTTCCGCGAGATCGACCGGCTCGCCGAGCAGTTCTTCGGTACGGCAGCCCGTCCCGCGATGATGCACCTGGACGCCTACCGCGACGGGGACCACTTCTACGCGGCGTTCGACCTGCCGGGCGTCGACCCGGACACCATCGACTGCACCGTCGAGCGCAACGTGCTCACCGTCCGCGCCGAGCGCCGCCGGCCCACCGGCGACGGTGTCGAGCTGGTCGCCGCCGAACGCCCGATGGGCACCTTCACCCGGCGGCTGTTCCTGGGTGACACCCTGGACACCGACCGGCTGGAGGCCGGTTACGAGAACGGGGTGCTGACGCTGCGCATCCCCGTCGCCGAGCGGGCCAAGCCCCGCCGGGTGACCATCAGCGCCAACGGCGACGCACGTCGACAGATCAACGCCTGACCGCGACGACGCCCTCGACGGCCGGCACCCGCCCCGAGGTGCCGGCCGTCGGCGCGTCGCCGGACTCCCGCTCCCCGGCGGGCGCGTCGCCGCGCTTCGGCTCTGCGGCGGGCGCGTCGCGCTCCTCGGCGGGTCCGTCGCCGGGCGGTGGGTAGAGGGCGGCGAGCGCGTGGGCGGTGCTGGCGAGTAGCTCCCGCAGCTCGGGCGGGGCGAGCACCTCCACCTGCGCGCCGAGCTTGAGCATTTCGACGCAGCCGTGTCGGACCGACTCGATCGGCACGGTCGTGGTGACCCAGCCGTCGGCGTCCGGCGCACCGGCGTGCTCCTGCGCCGCGCGGCTCATCGCCGGTGGGAGCAGGTGCGTCGTGCGCGCCAGCGCCGCCACGGTCATCCGCACCCGGGCCTCGGCGCGATAGACGCCCCGCTCGTAGCGCTCGGCGTGCTCCTGCCAGCAGCCCGCCAGGTCGAACCCGTCCGGCCGCTCGGCCGGTTCGTCCAGCACGGTCAACTCCAGGATCGCGCCCACCCGGTAGGTGCGCACCTGCCCGGACGCGGCGGCGACCAGGTACCAGCGGCCCGCCTTGAGCACCACGCCGAGCGGGTCGAGGGTCCGGGTCACCTCCCGGGGCGCCTGCCACCGCCGGTAGCGCACCCGGACCCGACGGTCCTCCCACACCGCTGTGGCCAGCGCGGCCAGGTGGGGTGTGGGCTCGGGTTCGCGAAACCAGCTCGGCGCGTCCAGGTGAAACCGCTGCCGGATCCGGCCGCCGGGGTCGGCGAGGTCCGCCGGCAGCGCGGCGCGCAGCTTCAGCTCCGCCGTGGCCAGCACCGAGCCCAGGCCCAGCTCGGCGGCCGGGCCGGGCACACCGGCCAGGAACAACGCCTCGGCCTCACCGGCGGTCAGCCCGGTGAGCCGGGTGCGGTAGCCGTCGAGCAGGCGGTAACCACCGGCCGGGCCACGCTCGGCGTACACCGGCACACCGGCGGCCCCCAGCGACTCCACGTCGCGATACACCGTGCGAACCGACACCTCCAGGGCGTCGGCCAGCTCGGCGGCGGTCATCCGCCCCCGGGCCTGCAGGAGCAGCAGCAGGGAGACCAGCCGGCTGGCACGCACCGTGCGACCGTAGCCGACACCGTCCGCGCCGCCGCGCGGGCCGGCGTCGGCGCGCCTGCGTGGCAATCCCATCCGCTGCTGAGAACCTTTTTCACATGGTGTCCTCCGACGCTCCCGTGCTCGCCCGCCCGACCGCCCGACCGGCCCTGCCGAGCGGGCCGGTCGACGTCACCGAGGCGTGGCTGCGCAACCGCCGGCTGTCCGAGCACACCCGCGACGCCTACCGGCGCGACGTCACCGCGTGGCTCAGCTGGTGCGCCGGGCACGACCTGGATCCGCTGCGGGCCAGCTTCCTGCACGTCAACGAGTACGCCCGCGCGCTGGAGTCCACTCTCGTCGTCCGCAGCGGCCGACCGTTGACCCCGGCGACCGTGGCGCGGCGGCTGTCGGCGCTGTCCAGCTGGTACGACTTCCTCGTCAAGCTCGGGGGCGTGCCGGCCAACCCGGTCTCCGGCGCGGACCGGCCCCGCGTCGACCGGGACCACTCCGCCACCGTCGGGCTCACCCCGGAGGAGGTGGACGCGCTGCTCACCGCCGCCGACGCGGAGACCGGCCCGACGGCGGCCCGCAACCGGGCGACGATCGCGCTCCTGGCCGATCTGGGCCTGCGGGTCGGGGAGCTGGTCTCGCTGGACCTGACCGATCTCGGCACCGAACGCGGGCACCGCAGCGTGCGCTTCGTCGGCAAGGGCGGCAAGCAGCGCCGCCGCGCCCTCACCCCGGGCACCGCGTACGCGGTGGACGCGTACCTGGCGCAGCGGGCCGCCACCACCGGCGTGCCGGTGACCCACCTGACCGGGCCCCTGCTGGTCACCGCCAGCGGCGCCCGGCTCGACCGGCACTCGGTGTTCCGGATGGTCCGCCGACTCGCCCGCGCCGCCGGCATCCCGGCCTGGGCGCGGCTGTCCCCGCACTCGCTGCGACACGCGTTCGCCACCACCGCCCGCTCCGAGGGTGTTCCCCTCGAAGACGTGCAGGACGCCATGGGCCACGCCGACCCGCGGACCACCCGCCGCTACGACCGGGACCGGCACAACCTCGACCGCGACCCGGCGTACGCGGTGTGGGCCGCCCGGTCCCGTCGCCGCGGCTGACTGTCCCACCCCCGGCCTACGGTCGGCGGATGAGACACGGTCTGGAGATCCCCTGCGGTGGCGGCGCCGTCGCGGTGTCCACCCTGGTCGAGCTGGGTGAGCTGGCCGAGAACGCCGGATGGGACGGGGTGTTCCTGGAGGATTACCTGATCCACCACTGCGGCGACGACCCGTTCACCTACGACCCGTGGTTGGTGCTCACCGCGATCGCCGGGCGCACCGACCGGGTGCGGCTGGGCACCACGGTCACAGCGCTGCCCCGCCGCCGTCCGGCGAAGCTGGCCCGCGAGGTGCTGACCCTCGACCACCTGAGCGCGGGCCGGGCCACCGTGGCGGTCGGTGTCGGCGACCCCGGCGACCGTGGCCTGGCCGCGTTCGGCGAGCCGACCGAGGTGGCCGTGCGCGCCGCGATGCTCGACGAGGGTCTCGACCTGCTGACCGGCCTGCTCAGTGGTGAGCGGGTCGACCACCGGGGCGCCCACTACCGCGCCAACCGGGTGGCGCTGCGGCCACCGCCCGTGCAGTCGCCCCGGGTGCCGGTCTGGGTCGGCGGCAGCACCCAGGCCGGGGCGGTGCGACGCCGCGCGGCCCGCGCCGACGGCATCGTGCCGTACAAGCTCACCGACACCGACGGCTGGGCCGACTTCACCCCCGACGAGGTCCGCGACCTGGTAGCGGCCATGCCACCGACCAGGGCCGACGGCCAGCCGTTCGACGTGGCGATCGGCGGGCGACGCCGCCGCCCGGACGAGCGCGCCGAACGGGCCTACCTCCGCGAGCTGGCCGCCGCCGGGGCCACCTGGTGGCTGGAGTACGTCCCGGTCGGCGACCCGGCGGCGATGCGCGCCGCGGTGGCCCGAGGTCCGCTGCGCTGAGCGTCCCTCCCGCGCCCGCAGGTCAGCCCTGCGGGCGGGGGCAGATGCAGAACGGCTGCCCGATGGGGTCGAGGAGCACCACCCACCGGTCGCCGCCGGGTTGGAACTCCGGCTTCGAGGCGCCGGCGGCGACGAACTCCTTCTCGGCCACGGCCAGGTCGTCGACGTAGAGGTCCAGGTGGTAGCGCTTCTGCCCGGCCGGGTCCGGCCAGGACGGCGGCTGGTAGCCCTCGACCAGGCCGAAGCCGATGGACGCGCCACCGCCGCTGATCATCGCGTACTCGGCTTGGCTGTGGGTGATCTCCCAGCCCAACGCCCGGTGGTAGAAGGCGGCGTGCGCGGCCGGGTCGGAGCTGTCCAGGTTGACCATCGCGAGGTCGGCGGTTGTCGTCATGCGGGCAGTCTGCACCGGTGTACCTGCCAACCGATGTCAGGTACGTCGGGCGTTTCTCGACGCCGACGACGCCCGGGTTCAGGGCGCGCCGAGTGGCCACACCGTCACCCGCGAGGCGCTCTCGCGGCAGGCCAGGCCACTGCCGGCCCGCCGGCAGTCGGTCACCCCCGCCGGGAGCGGGCCGCGCACCCGGGGGCCGTCCCGACCTGCCGTGGCGACCAGGGTGCGCCGGCCGTCCGCTGCCGTCCGCAGCAGCACCAGCGCGTCGGTAGCCGTCCGGGTACCCGCCACGGTGTGCCAGCGCGCCCCGGCCGGCCACGTCCAGCGGACGACGCCGGAGGCCGGATCGAGGGCCCGGCGGCCGTGCTCGTCCTGCGCGCAGACCAGGCCCTGACAGGCCCGCAGGGTCAGCTCGCCCCGCTGCACCGCACCTCCCAGCGCGGCGCCAGCTCGGGCAGGTCGTACCCCGTCAGCGCCGCACCGGTGGCGGTCGGGTGACGCAGCACGAGGTACGCGCCGACGGCCTGCGGGTTGTCCGGGCCGTAGTCGGCCGGCGGCAGCCGCCCCTGCCCGTGCACGGTGCCGTCCCGCGCGGCGAGCAGCCGGGTCAGCCCGTCGTCCTGCACGAGCAGCACCCGCGCGGGTCTGCCGGGCAGCACCTCCAGCACGGCCGTGGACGGCAGCCGTACCGTCCAGCGGGTGCCGCCGGTGGCCGGGTCGACGCCACGTACCAGCCCCTCGACCCGGCGCCCCGGTTCGGCGGCGCTGCGGACCTCGCTGACCGCCACCGCCGCCTCGCCGACCGCGTACACCCGCTCGGGTCGCCGCCACAGCGCCGCGCCGGTGCGCATCGACCGGGCGGTCGTCGCCACGGCCTGACGCACCTGATCGCGCTCGGTGAGCAGCAGCACGTCACCGGCAGCCTCGGCGGACCACCCGGCGGCGGGCGACACGGCGACCCGCCAGCGCGGGGCGCGGTACGGCGCCGCCACGTCGTACGCGCTCAGCGTCGGCGGGTCCACGACCAGCAGCAGCGGGCCCGCGCCCAGCAGTGTCGCGTCGCCGGACACCGGCGGCCCCACCCGCGCCGACAGGCGTACGGGAGCGGCGGCGCCGCCGAGCAGCGCGCACGCCGCCAGCAGCAGCGCCACCCGCCACCGCCGCGACGGCGCGCCCGACGCCCGACGGTGGGCCGGGGGAGCGCCCCGGTCAGGACGTCCACCGGCCGTCACCCCCGCTCGTGTCGACCGGTCAGCAGAGCAGCTCCAGGTGATGGTGGGCGTCCTCGGCGATGTCCTCCTGCCGCAGCCACCGCCGCGCCCACAGCCGGGCGGCCAGCTCCGCCTGCTCGTCACCCCACGCGGCGTGCTCCACGAGCAGGGCGGCGGTCAACGCGTACGCCAGGCGCAGCGCCAGGCCACGGGCGCCCGCGAGCACCGCCGCCGCGCCCGGCTCGGCCGTCACCGCCGCGATGGTGTCGCGCAGCTGCCCGGCGGCCGCGGCGAGGGTGTCGGCCAGCGCGGGCGACAGTGGCCGGGCCAGGTCGACGGCGGCGGTCAGCCGGCTCAGCAGCGGCGTCCCGGCGTCCTCCCGGGTCAGCGCGCGCAGCACGTCCAGGGCCAGCACGTTGGTGGTGCCCTCCCAAATCGGCAGCACCTGCGCATCGCGCAGCAGCCGGGGAACACCGGTGTCCTCCACGTAGCCGGCGCCGCCGAAGCTCTCCACGTACTCGCTGGCGGAGCTGACGGCGAGCCGACCGGTGGCGAGCTTCGCCAGCGGTGCCACGATGCGCAGCTCGGCGGCGGCCTCCGGGTCGGCGCCGACCTCGACCCGCCCGAGCAGCGCGAACGCGTGCCCCGCGAGGGCGAACGCGCCCGCCGCGTCGACCGCGAGGGTGCCCAGCGTCGCGCGGTGCAGCGGCGAGGACGCCAACGCGCCGCCCGCGACGTGCCGCGCGTCGGCGAACGCGCGGGCGTACGCGAGCCCGCGTCGCATCCCGCCGGCCGCGGCGGCGGCGTTGTGCACCCGGGTCACCACGACCAGGGTCATCGCCCGGACCAGGCCGGGCACCGCCGGGTCGCCCAACGGCAGGGCGTACGCGTCGCGCAGGCCGATCTCGGCGGTCGGCAGCGCCCGGGTGCCGAGCTTGTCCTTGAGCCGGTGCACGGTGACCCCGGGGGCGGGCGCGTCCGGCGCCGCGCCGGTGGCCAGCGGCGAGTCGACCGCGTAGCGGGGTACGAGGAACGGGGCGAGCACCCGGCTGCCCCGCCCGGCGCCCTCGGGGCGGGCCAGCGCCACCGCCATCGCCGCGTCGGCTGCGGAGCAGAACCACTTCTCCCCGGTCAGCCGCCACGAACCGTCGGCGGCGGGACGGCCGACGGTGCCGGAGCGGCCCAGGTCGGAGCCGCCCTGCGACTCGGTCATCCACTGGCCGCTGGTGATCGCCGTGGCCGGGTCGGTGGAGATCAGCCGGGGCAGCCACGCGTCACGGACACCCGCGTCGACGTCGGGGAGGCTGAGCAGCGCCGCCGCCCCGTCGGCCATCGCCACCGGGCAGGAGAACGTCGCCGACTCCGGCCCGTACAGGTGCAGCAGCGCGTGTTGCACGACCCGTGCGGCGGCGCCCCAGGTGCCGCGCGCGTCGGGCAGGTAGGGCAGCGCCACCACGGCGTGCCGGGCGGCGGCGGCCCGCTGCGCCTGCCAGCCGGCGGACGTGTCGATCCGGTCGATCCGCGCGCCCCACGGGTCGTAGCGGACCAGCGTCGGCGGGTGCGCCTCGGCGTCGGCGTGCGCCGCGCGCAGCGGCCCGGTGACGTCGGCGGCCAGCTCGGCGAGGCGACCCTTGGCGGCCGCGTGTCCGGCCGGGCCGAGGTGACGCTCCAGCCAGGACCGCAGCAGGGCGTCACCGGCGTACGGGTCGGCGGGGGGTGGTACCGGCTGCACGAAGCGGCTCATCGATCGACTCCTGGCGCTGCTGGGGGTGTGCGCCGACGGTAGACGATGCGTCGCCGCCGCGAACAGGGCCTCGGGCACACCCGATTTCCCGCTTGTCCTGCCTCACCGCGATGGCGTTCTCTACGGTCGGTAGTCGTGGGTGCCGGCCAGTCGTGGAGCCGACCGGCCCGGCGGCACCGCCCGATGCGCACCGGGCTGGCCTTCGCCGGGTTCGGCATGGCGCTGTGCTGCGTCGGGGTGGCCGGGCTGGGGGCGTGGAACCTGCAGACGGTGCGGCAGGCATCCGGCCCGATCCGGGAGACCGCCGACGGTTTCCTCAGCGAGGTGGCCCTCGGCGACAGCGACCAGGCGTACGAGCGGCTCTGCGCGGACGCGCGTACCCGGTGGAGCGCGATCGGGTTCACCAGCTGGGTGCGGACGCCACCGATGGTGACCGACTACGAGATCACCGACGTGTCGGTGGCCACCAAGGGCGGTCGTCCCCGTGGCACGGTGACGGTGCGGTTGACCCGCGACGGCGGCATCAGTGAGGAACGCCGCCTGCCGGTGGTCCGTGAGAACGGCGACTGGCGGGTGTGCGGTGACCCGTTCTGAGCCGCCGGCCGTCGACCTGGTGACCAACTGGCTGCAACCGGATCAGGGCCCGGTGCGGGCGATGCTGATCGGGGTGACGCTGGGCAGCCTGCTGTTGTCGGCGGCGATCCCGCAGGCGTTCGCCGGGACCGGCCTGCTCTTCGCGGTGGTCTACGCGGGCGTGCAGGTGGGCCGGACCATGTTCGCGTTGTGGGCGACGCAGGGCAGTCCGTGGCTGGTCGACGGGTTTCAGAAGTCGCTGCCGTGGATCGGCGCCACGTCGGTGCTCGTGGTGGTCGGCGGCCTGGTGGACATGCCGGCCCGGGAGGTGGTGTGGGCAGCGGTGATCGTGCTGGAGGTGGTTGGCCGGTCGATCGGCTACCCGCTGCCGGGTCGGGAGCGCAGCCGCCCCGAGCGGTGGATGGTGGAGGGTGGGCACCTGGCCGAACGCAGCGCGGCGTTCGTCCTGATCGCGCTCGGCGAGTCGATCCTGGTCACCGGCAGCACCCTCACGTCGCACGTGGACCTGGTGACGTCGGGGGCGTTCCTGAGGGCCTCAGTCGCGGGGGCCGAGGTCGCCGCTGCGGTAGTGCCGGCGGCAGAGCACCTGGTAGCGCACGTCGGCGGTGTCGACGGTGTCGCCGATGACGACCTGCGCGCCCTCGCGCACGACCCGGCCGTCGACGACGCGGGCGTTGAGCAGCCCCTCCCGGCCGCACCAGCAGAGCACCTCGACCTGGATGCGGGCCACCTCGTCGGCCAGCTCGAACAGGCGCTGCGCGGCGGGGAACAGGCAGGACCGGAAGTCGGTGGCGAGGCCGAACGCGAACACGTCCACGTCGTAGCTGTCGACCAGCTCGGCCATCTGCTCGACGTGTTCGACTGTGTAGAAGCAGGCCTCGTCGCAGATCAGGTAGTCGACGCGGACCCCGTCGGCCCAGCGGCCGCGCACCAGCGCCCGCAGGTCCAGGTCGTCGGTGACCTCGATGGCCTCGTGGGCCAGGCCGATGCGGGTGGTGACCTGCGGGCCCAACGACCGGTCGATGCGGGTGGTGACCAGCCCACGACGACCCTGTCGGGCGTGGTTGTAGTTCATCTGCAACGCCATGGTGGACTTGCCGCAGTCCATCGGCCCCCAGAAGAACTTCAACGCCGCGGCGTGCACCGGACGCCCGTCGAGCCCGCGCGCGGCCGCGCAGCCCGCCGGAGCGTGCGGCTGGCCGGGGAACGGGTGGGCCAGGCAGGTCGGGGCGGCAGCGGCGTCGTCGGTCACGGTCGGGCAGCCTAGCTGATCGACCGCCCCTGATCCGTCGGGTGCGGGATGCGTGCTCAGAGCACCCGGGGTGGCGTGTTGCCGGCGGCGACGATGGCCCGACGGATCGGCACGGCGGCCAGGAGCAGGAACCCGACCACGAAGAAGATCAGCAGTGAGACCAGGCCCACGCGGTAGGAGGCGGTGAGTTGGAACACGAGGCCGAACGCGAGCGGGCCGAGCCAGCTGGTGCCCTTGTCGCTGATCTCGTAGAAGCCGTAGTACTCGCCCTCCTTGCCGGCGGGGATGAGCTGGCTGAACAGCGACCGGCTCAGCGCCTGGCTGCCGCCGAGGACCAGGCCGATGGCCGCGCCGAGGATCATGAACGGCACCGGCGCCTCGGCGGGCAGCCGGAACGCGCCGAGGATTACACCGGTCCACAGCACCAGGCTGAGCAGCACGGTCTTCCACGCGCCGATGCGCCGGGCCAGCGCGCCGAGGCTCAACGCGCCGCCGAAGGCGAGGAACTGCACCAGCAGGATGGTGATGATCAGGGTGCTCTGCTCCAGGCGCAGCTCCTCGGTGCCGTACTGGCTGGCCAGGGTGATGACGGTCTGGATGCCGTCGTTGTAGACCAGGAACGCGAGCAGGAAGAACAACGTCAGCGGGTACGCCTTGACCTCGCGCAGGGTGCGGCCGAGCTGCCGGAACCCGTCGGTGAGCACGTTGCCGCGCGCCGCGAGGGCCGCCGCGCTGGGGCGTTCGCGCAGCCAGCGCAGCGGCACCAGCGTGAACGCCGCCCACCACACCCCGGCCGACACGATCGACCAGCGGGCCAGGTCCAGGGTGCGCTGCGGGTTGTCGTCCTCGCTGAGCAGGGTGACCGCGACCAGGTTGAGCGCCAGCAGCAGGCCACCGCCGAGGTAGCCCAGCGCCCAGCCGCGGCTGGAGATGCCGTCGCGTTCGTCGGGGCCGCCGAGCTGCGGCAGGAACGAGTTGTAGACCACGATGGCCGCGCCGAAGGAGATGTTGGCGATCAGGAACAGCGCCCCGCCGAGCAGGTAGCGGTCGCCGGTGACGAAGGCCATCGCGATGGTCGCGCCGGCGCCGGTGAACGCGGCCCCGCCGAGCAGCCGCTTCTTGTGCGCCGACCGGTCGGCGATCGCCCCGATGACGGGCAGCACGAACACGGTGAGGAACACCGACAGCGAGATCAGGTACGGGTAGTAGGACCCGGCCGCCACCCGGATGCCCAGCGGGTGCACGTACCCGTCGCAGGTGTCGGCGCCCAGCTCGCAGCCGGCGGCCAGCTCGGCGACGGTGGTGATGAACGGTCCCAGGAACACGGTGATCACCGTGGTCTGGAACGCCGAGTTGGCCCAGTCGTAGATGTACCAGCCGCGCCGCTCCCGGCGAGTGCTCGCCGGAGGCGGGGTGTCGTCCACCGTGGGGGTCACGGTCTCGGCCATCGGGGGTCCTTCGACGCTCAGGCGGCCCAGTGGCCGCGGCTGCGGTAGACGTCGCGCAGCACGCCGACGTGATCGGTCATGATGCCATCCACGCCACGATCCAGTAACTCGTGCATCTGGGCGGGTTCGTCGATCGTCCAGACGTGCACCTGCAGGCCGAGTCGGTGGCAGTAGTCGAGGAACCGGCGGTCCACCACCGGCATCCGCCCGTAGCGCGGCGGCACCTGCGCGGCGACCACCGACTGCGGCAGCCGCAGTGGCCGCCCGTGCAGCGAGGCGAGCCGCAGCCGGGCGACGCCGCGCATGCCGAGGCTGGTGGCGACGCGTCCCTCGGTGAGCGCCCGCAGCCGGGTCAGTCGGGCGTCGCTGAACGAGGCGAGCAGCACCCGGCCGGCGGCGCCGACCCGGGTCACGGTCGCGACCGTCGGCGCGACGCCGCCGTCGGCCTTCACGTCGATGTTGAATCGGACCTGCGGCCAGGCGCTGAGCACCTCGTCGAGCCGGGGTACGACGGCGGCGCCGCCGACGCGTACCGAGGCGAGGTCGGCCCAGCTCATCTCGGCGATGCGTCCCGCCTCGCCGGTGAGCCGCGCGAGCGTCGGGTCGTGGAAGATCACCGCGACGCCGTCGGCGGTGGCGTGCACGTCGGTCTCCACGTACCGGTAGCCGAGCCCGATGGCCCGGGCGAACGCCTCGGTGGTGTTCTCGTCGCCGTCGGCCGCGCCGCCACGGTGGGCGAACGCCAGCGGCGCGGGCGCGTCCAGGTAGCCGAATCGGTTCAGCACGGGACGCAGTATGCCTGCCGCTGGTGGACCCCCGGTGGCCTGCCGGCAACATTCGTCGCACGGCGGCGAGGGTCAGGCCAGCCAGCCGCCGGTCAGCCGGGCCACCGCGGCGCCGTCGAGGTCGGCGAGCTTGACGGCGGCGAACTGCCGGGCCCCGTCGGAGGTCTGCACCCGCACCGGCGGCGTCGGGTCCATCAGCGTCGCCACCACGACCGCCGCGGCGTCGGCGGAGGACTGCGCGGCGGCGAACGCCTGCCCGGTGCGGGCCAGGTACGCGCGCAGAGCCGGCCCGTACACCCCGGCGGCGTCGCTGGCGGCGCCGGGATCGATGCCGATGCTGGAGACGAACTCGCTGGCCACCGCGCCCGGCTCGACGACGGTGACCCGCACCCCGGTGGTCGCGGCGAGCGGGGCGAGCGATTCCATGTACCCCTCGACGGCGAATTTCGCCGCGCAGTACGCCTCGTTGAACGGCTGCCCGACGATCCCGCCGACGCTGGAGATGGTGATCAGGCGGCCCCGGCTGGCCCGCAGGTGGGCCAGGGCGGCGCGGCTGACGTGCAGCACGCCGAAGAAGTTGACCTCCATGACGGCCCGGACGTCGTCGACGCTGTCGACTTCCAGGGTGCCGACGTGCCCGGCGCCGGCGTTGTTGACGACCGCGTCGAGCCGGCCGTAGGTGTCGACCACCTCGTCGACGCAGGCGCTCACCGAGTCGGGGTCGGTGACGTCGAGGCGGCGTACGTCGATCAGGTCGGCCACGCCCGCGATGTCGGCGGCGGCGCGCAGCCGTTCGGCGCGGCCGAGGTCGCGCATGGTGGCCACCGTTCGCCAGCCGGCGCGGGCGCAGCCGAGCGCGATCTCCAGGCCGATGCCGGAGGACGTGCCGGTGATCAGCACCGTCTGCTCGCTCATGATCTCCTGCCCTTCGTGCCAGGGCGGCTGGCGCGAACGGAAGCCGGTCCCCGCCGGCCGCCCCCGTACGCACCCAACCCGCGGTGAACGTCACCGCATGTTACGGCCGGGACTGGTGTCCGGTGCCCGTTCGGCTCGGCTCAGCGCCATGCACCGCGTATCCGCCGGCGAGGATCGGGTACCGGGGCCGCTGGGGGTTGCCCGGGGGCAGGTCGGTCTCGGGGTCGAGGCAGTGCGTGGGTGGCGGCTCGTCCCCGTTCTGCGCCTGCGCGTCGACGATCACATCCGGCAGCCTCCCGCCGTCGATGATCTTCACGTAGTAGCCGTGGTTCCGTACCGCGCCTTCGCCCTCGGGCACGATCGCGGTCAACAGGGCGACGTTTCCGGTGACCCGCAGACAGGTCACGTCGGCCCGTCCCTGCCGCGACCACCACGGCCGCCACCACCCCCAACGCCGCCACACGTGAACCAGACATGACCATTCCTCCTCGGTCGGTTGCTCGGTTGACGCGTTCCAGCATCAGCGCGGGCCGAGGCGACCTCATCCCTCCACCGAGCCAGCCTGCTCCCTCGGCCAAGGGACGGACGCCGGCGGTGATCGACTCGGTTTCCTTGAAGGCGGGGCGTCCGAGGCACGGCAAGCCCCGGTTTGCCGAAAGCCGGGTCGATCTCGGCGTCGGCGGCGTCCGCTAGCTCGACCGGCGGTGGGCGCGGCTGGGGTCGGCCGGGCGGCCGGGGTCGACGTGTCGGGGCAGGTCGGGTTCGTCGGGGCGCAGCGGGGCGAGGGTGTCGGTGAGCGCGTCGATGATCCGGCCGGTGGCCCGGCGGGCGGCGCCGGGGTTGGCGGCGTTCGCCTCGCCCAGGTCGACGGGCGGCCCGAAGTGCACCCGGATCACCGGGCGGCGCCACAGCGCGCGGGCGATGCCGCGCAGCATCCCCTTCGGCGCCCGGTAGGGCAGCACCTCGTGCGCGCCCCACTGGGCGACCGGGATGACGGGGGCGCCGCAGGCCAGGGCGAGTCGGGCGACGCCGGTCTTGCCGCGTTCGGGCCACATGCCGGGGTCCAGGCCGATGCGTCCCTCGGGGTAGATGAGGATCACCGAGCCCGCCGCGACGGCGGTGGCGGCGTCGTCGAGGGCCCGGTGCACGGCGCTGGTGCCCCGGTCGACCCGGATGTGTCCGGCGTGGCGCATGGCGGCTCCGAGCACCGGGGCGCGGAACAGCCCGGCGGTCGCCATGATCCGCGGGGCGATGCCGCGGGTCTGGCAGGCGGCGATCATCACCGCGGGGTCGAACGGGCTGATGTGGTTGGCGGCGAGCACGAGCGGGCCGCGGCGCAGGTGCGCGGGGACGTCGCCGGTGACCTCGAGGCGGGCGAGTAGACCGACCAGGACGCGGGCCAGCACGAGGGCGGCGCGCCAGATCAGTGGTGGCTGCCAGGTCGTCGTGTTCATCAGCGCGCCATCCTCGCATGAGGTGGCGGGGCCGCGAGGGCGAGTGGCCCGAGTGATCAGGGTCATTGGTCCCGGGGCGGTTCGGGCCGTCCGGCCCTGCCGCATTCTCTACGACGAGCAGTAGTATTTACTACGTCTCGTAGTACGCATAGCTGGGGGTAACAGGTGGACGCGTTGGACGTCGCCCGGTGGCAGTTCGGTGTCACGACCGTCTACCACTTTCTCTTCGTGCCGCTGACCATCGGCCTGTCCGTGCTGGTGGCCATCCTGCAGACGATGTGGCACCGCACCGGCAACGAGCGCTACCTCAAGCTCACCAAGTTCTACGGCAAGCTGTTCCTGATCAACTTCGCCATGGGCGTGGTCACCGGCATCGTGCAGGAGTTCCAGTTCGGCATGAACTGGAGCGACTACTCCCGCTTCGTCGGCGACATCTTCGGCGCGCCCCTGGCCATCGAGGCGCTTGTCGCGTTCTTCCTCGAATCCACCTTCATCGGCCTGTGGATCTTCGGCTGGGATCGGCTGCCCAAGCGGGCGCACCTGGCCAGCATCTGGGCCGCCGCGATCGGCACCAACCTGTCCGCGTACTTCATCCTCGCGGCCAACTCGTTCATGCAGAACCCGGTCGGCTTCCGGATCAACCCGGACAGCGGGCGTGCCGAGCTGACCGACTTCCCGGCCGTGCTGACCAACAAGGTCGCCCTGATCACCTTCCCGCACACCCTGGCCGGCTCGTTCCTGGTCGCCGGGTCGCTGATCGTCGCGGTCGGCCTGTTCCACGTCATCCGCAACCGCGACTCCGCCGACGCCGGCGCGTACCGCTTCGCCACGAAGTTCGGCTCCTGGGTGGTCCTGGTCGCCTCCGCCGCCGTGCTGTTCACCGGTGACATCCAGGGCAAGATCATGACTGACGTGCAGCCGATGAAGATGGCCGCCGCCGAGGGCCTCTACACCACCGAGAGCCCCGCCTCGTTCTCCGTGCTCACCATCGGCAGCCTCGACGGCAGCCGCGAGGTGTTCGCCCTCAAGATCCCGTACCTGCTGTCGTACCTGGGCACCGGTGACCCGCACGGCACCGTGCACGGCATCAACGACCTGCAGGCCCAGTACGCCACCCAGTACGGCGCGGGCAGCTACACCCCGATCATCCCGGTCACCTACTGGAGCTTCCGTTTCATGATCGCTTTCGGGATGGCGGCCGCCGCGATCGCCCTGCTGGTCCTCTGGAGCCAGCGCAAGGGCCGCACCCCGCGCAGCAAATGGCTGCTGCGCGCCGGGCTGGCCATGCCGGTGCTGCCGCTGCTGGCCAACTCCTTCGGCTGGATCTTCACCGAGATGGGCCGCCAGCCGTGGATCGTCTTCGGCGAGATGCTCACCCGCAACGGCGTGTCCCGCAGCGTCTCGCTGGCCGAGGTGCTCACTTCGTTCACCGCCTTCACGCTGATCTACGCCACCCTCGCCGTGATCGAGGTCAAGCTGCTGCTGCGCTACGCCAGGGCCGGCGTGCCCGACGTCAGCGACGAGCACCCCATCGACGACACCCCTGACGACGCCGAGCGCCCGCTCGCCTTCGCCTACTGATCCCCGGAGCCCATCGTGGACCTGACCACCATCTGGTTTCTCCTCGTCGCCGTGCTGTTCACCGGCTACTTCATCCTGGAGGGCTTCGACTTCGGCGTCGGCATGCTGCTGCCCGTGCTCGGCCGCGACGACCGGGAACGCCGCGTCCTGATCAACACCATCGGCCCGGTCTGGGACGGCAACGAGGTCTGGCTGATCACCGCCGGCGGCGCCATGTTCGCCGCGTTCCCCGAGTGGTACGCCACCCTGTTCTCCGGGTTCTACCTGCCGCTGCTGCTGATCCTGCTGGCCCTGATCGCCCGGGGGGTCGCCTTCGAGTACCGGCACAAGCGTCCCGAGGCGTCCTGGAAGCGCCGCTGGGACGCCGCGATCGTGGTCGGCTCGCTGCTGCCGGCGATCCTGTGGGGCGTCGCCTTCGCCAACATCCTGCGCGGCGTGCCGCTGGACGCCGACCACGAGTACGTCGGCGGCCTGCTCGACCTGCTCAACCCGTACGCCCTGCTCGGAGGCGCGACCACCCTCGCGCTGTTCCTCACCCACGGCGCGGTGTTCCTCGCCCTGAAGACCACCGGCGACATCCGCGAGCGCGCGGGCGCCCTCGCGGTGCGCCTGGGTGTCGGCGCCGCCGTGCTCGCGGTCGGGTTCCTGACCTGGACGTTGAGCATCCGCTCCAGCGCGGCCGCCGTCGTGCTCGCCGTCGGCGCGGCCCTCGCCCTGCTCGGCGCTCTGGCCGCCGCCCGGGTACGCCGGGAGGGCTGGGCGTTCACCGGCACCGCCGTGGCGATCGGCCTGGCCGTGGCGACCCTGTTCGCGGCGCTGTTCCCGAACGTGTTGCCCTCCACCCTGGACGCGGCCGGCACGCTGACGGCCACCAACGCCGCCTCCACCCCGTACACCCTGAAGATCATGACGTGGGTGGCGGTGATCTTCACGCCGGTGGTGCTTGCCTACCAGGGGTGGACGTACTGGGTGTTCCGCAAGCGCATCGGCGTGGCCAACATCCCGCAGCACTGACCGGCGGGCGGGGTCGCACGGTGCCCAGGAGCGAGAGGCCGCTGGAAAGATCGTCGCCATGTGGAGCCGGGATCTCGACGTACTGGTGCCGATGTGGCAGGGCGCGGATGACCTCCGGGTGCGCGAGGGCCCGGCCGCGCTGGCCGCCCTCACCGTGCCGGGGACGCGGCGGGTCACGGTGCCGGTCCCGGCCGGCGGATCGGAGCGCGAGGGCGGTGTCCGGCACCGGGCTGCGGTTGTCGACGCGTACCGCGCGCACCGTGACGTGCTCGCGCGGCACCGTCCGCGGCGGCTGCTGACCTTGGGTGGGGACTGCGCGGTCGAGGTCGCGTCGGTGGCCCACCTCGCGGGTCGGTACGCGCAACGGCTGTTCGTGCTGTGGATCGACGCGCACGCCGACCTCAACACGCCCGCGAGCTCGCCGAGCGCAACCGCGCACGGCATGCCCCTGCGGCTGCTGCTCGACGACGACGCGCAGGGCGTACTGCCGGCGCCCCGCTGCCTCTCGCCGGGGCAGGTCGCCCTGGTGGGGGTCCGGGATCTCGACCCCGTCGAGGTCGGGTACGTGCACCGGCACGACCTGACGGTCCTGGACGCCCCGACGCTGGGCGCGCAGCCGACCCGGCTGGCCGCGCTGCCCCCGCCCGGCGCCGCGGTGTACGTGCACCTCGACCTGGACGTGCTGGACCCGTCCGCGTTGCCGGCCGTGGCCGTCCCCACCCCCGCTGGCGTGACAGCCGCCGCGCTGGCGCGGTCGCTGACCGCGCTGCGCGCCCACCACGAGGTGGTCGGAGTGGGAATCACCGAGTACGTTCCGCAGCTCGCGCACGACCGGCAGGCGCTCATCGAGGTGCTGGACGCACTCGGGCTGACCGATGCGCTTGCCTGATCCGGTCCACGCGGGCACGGCTCGGACACCGAACACGCGGCCCCGGCCAGCCGGCCTCGCACCCGCCAGAAAATCGGCGGTCGGCGCGGATCCGGCCCGCTAGGGTGTGCCGATGCCCGACGCCGTGCACGTTCGTGAGCTCACCACCGACGACCTCGACGCCGCCTGGGAGTTGGGGCGGTTCGCGTTCGGCTCCAACCCGCAGCGGCCCGCGCACGCGAGCGTCGAGGTGCCCGGCATGATCCGCTACGGCGCGTTCGACGGCAGCGGTCGGCTCGTCGGCAAGGCCGTCGACCTGCACCACGACCAGTGGTGGTCCGGGCGGGCGGTCCCGGCGGCCGACGTCGGCGGTGTGGCGGTCGCACCCGAGTCCCGCGGCCGGGGGGTGGCCCGTGCCCTGCTCACCGCTCTGCTGGGCGGCGCCCACGAGCGCGGCGCGGCGGTCAGCGCCCTGTACCCGACCGTCGCCGCCCCCTACCGCTCCTGCGGCTGGGAGGCCGCCGGTGTGCTGCGCACCGTCGACCTGAGCACCGTCGCGCTGCCCCGGCGCCGGCCCGCCGCGCACCTGAGCGTACGGGCCGGCACCCCCGCCGACCTGGACGCCGTCGCCGACCTGTACGAGCGGGTCTCCCGCCACCGCAACGGCATGCTCACCCGCCAAGGCGCGCTGTTCGACCACTTCAACGCCAAGGGAGACCTGCCCGGCGACGGTCTCACCCTCGTCGAGGCCGACGGCGACCTGGTCGGCTACGCCACCTGGCAACGGGGCCGCGGCTACGGCGCCGATTCGGTGCTCACCGTCGACGAGGTGCTGGCCGTCACCGCCGACGCGGCCCGGGAACTCGTCGGCGTGCTGGGCAGTTGGGCCAGCGTCGCGCCGACGCTGCGGCTGTGCCCGCTCGACGGCGACACCGTCAGCGCCCACCTGCCGCTGGAGGCGGCCCGCGACCACGCGCGGGACCTGTGGATGCACCGGCCGGTGGACGTGGCCCGGGCGGTGAGCGCGCGTGGCTGGCCTGTCCACGCCCGGGGCGCCGTCGACTTCCACCTCACCGATCCGCTCGCCGACTGGAACACCGGCGCCTGGCGGTTGGCTGTCGCCGACGGCGCCGCCGAGTTGACCCGGATCAGCGGCGAGGCGGACCTGCGGCTGGACGTGCGCGGTTTCGCGCTGCTCTACGCCGGGGCGGCCCGCGCCCGCTCGGTCGCGCAGGCCGGCCTGCTGGACTGTGCCGGTGACGCGGACCCGTCCGCCCTGGACCTGTTGGGCGCCGGCGGCCCGGCACAACTGCTCGACTACTTCTGACGGCCCGTGCGGCGTGCGCTCGGGCAAGGACCGTCCCCGGCGGGGACGGGTGGCCGTCCGCCTCGCCGCTAAGGTGTGCCGGTGGAAATCCTGGCTCGTGTCCGGTCTGGAGCGACGGTGCAGCGGCTGCTGTCCCATCCGCGCCTTCCGTTGGTGGCGGCTTGGGACGACGACCGTCCGGCGATCCGGATCTGGGAGTACGGGGACGGACATCTGCGGGAGTGCGGAGCCCTCGGCGTGGGTTCGGCCGTCTACGTCGAGGACATCGGCTATGAACGGTTCGAGCGGACACCCTCCGCCGGCACCGCCGAGGCGTCGGTTGTCGACATGGACCAACTCGACCTCACCGACGGGACGCGGGTCTGGCAGTCGGGCGACCTGAACGCGGTCAGTGAAACCTCCGCGACCGACCCGTCCTGGCTGAAGATCCGGGCGGCCACGAACCGACTCACCTGAGCCCCTGTCGGTTCAGGCAACGCCCGCCAGTTCGTTGTTGGCCCGCTCGGTGATGAGCGAGAGGACGCGGGCGGCCGCGTCGGCCTCGGCGGGCGGGATGTCTCCGTACAGCCGGGCGGTGATGCCCTCGACGGCGTCGGCGATGTGGGCCTGGGTGGCGTGGCCGGCGTCGGTGAGCCGTACCTGCGGCTCGGCGGTGTCGTCGAGCCGCGCCAGGTCGGCGGCGACGAGGCCGGTGATCATCTCGTGCACGGCCGACTCGTCGACCTTGCGGGTGCTGGTGATGCGCTGCACGAGACTTGTGCGGGCGACGGGGCCGGCGGCGAGGGCGTTGAGGGTGAGGACCTGGCCGAAGTCGACGCCCAGGGGCGCGACGGCGCGTTCGAGCAGGGCCCGGGTGGCGAAGTGGGCCTGACCGATGACCTGACCGTTGAGAGTGGACACGATGCCTCCTTCAGAAACGTTGGCTTCACCAACGTTGGTAGAACCAACGTAACACGGTTTGTGGGTCACGCCAACGATTACTGTTAGGCTGCCGCCATGGACGCCACCGCCCCGCAGTCACCCGCCGGGCTGCGGACCACCCCGAGCTGGCTGCTCAACCAGGCCGCCACCCACGCCGGACGACTCATCAGCGCCGGCTTCGCCGCGCACGACCTGCGCGGCTACCACTACCGGCTGCTCGCCGCACTGGCCGAGAGCGGACCCGCGAGCCAGGCCGACCTGGGACGTCGCTGCGCCATCGACGGTAGCGACGTCGTGGCCGCCGTCAACGACCTGACCGGTCGGGGACTCGTGGTACGCGCCCCCGACCCGGCCGACCGTCGCCGCAACGTCATCAGCCTCACCGAGGCCGGCGCCGACGAGGCCCACCGGATGGCCGACACCGTCGCCCGCGTGCAGGACGACCTGCTCGCACCCCTGTCGAGCGCCGAACGCGACCAGCTGACCCGCCTGCTCACCCGACTGCTCGAGCACCACAGCGGCCACTGACGCCGACACCGCCACGGCGGGCCCACCCCACCGGGGCAGACCCGCCGCGACCAGCGAAAACCCGACGCGCGCAGCGCTCAGCGGGCCTCGCGCAACTCCGCGAGCCGGGCCTCGATCTCGGCCAGCTCCGCGCGCAGCTTCTCCGCCTGCTGCTCGGCCTCGGCCCGCTCGGTGCCCAGGATCTGCTCCACCGCCTCCTGCACACCGGGCACGTCGACAAGCGCCACCATCTTCAACGCCTCGGCCGGCTTCACCACGTACGGCTTCGCGAGGGCCTTGCTGCCCTGCTGCGCGGCGACGGTCCACTCGCCGTCGGCGTACGCCAGAGTGACCGTGAGACCGGCGGGGCTCTTCGGCTTGGCGGCCTTGACCACCCGCCGGGCCGGCGTCGCCTTCTCCGTCTGCTCCACCTTCGGCTCCTCCTGTCGCGGCGCGGGCACCCGCGGCGTGTCCAACACGAACTCCGGCGCGGCCACCGCCGCCGGCTCCGGCTCGGGCTCCGGTTTCGGCTCCGCCACCCGACGACCCGCGCCCTTGGGCGCCACCGCCAGGTCGGCGGGGGAGAACGGCAACTCGTCGCGGCCGAAACGCACCACCACGAACTCGTCGGACACCTCGGGATCGGTCAGCTCGACCACCTGGCCGACCTGACCGGCGATCTGCCCCGCCGACGCGGTGAACACCACCCGCGGCTTACGACCGGCCGCCAACGCCTCCCGGATGCTCTGCACCTCGTCAGTGGACAAACCCTGGCCGGCATCCATCACAACCCTCTTCCGTACACCTGTTTGATTGCTGTCTTGATACCAGTCGGCTGCGACAGCCGCCGCAAGGGGGTTCAGCCGCCCAGCGCCCGCAGCGCCCGGTCCGCGTGGTCGTTCATGCTGACCTCACTGTGGATCACCTCGATGACCCGCCGGTCGGCGCCGATGACGAACGTCATCCGCTTCGTGTTCAGCGGCCCCAGCGGCACCCGCCGCTTGACCCCGAACGCCTGCGCCACCGTCCCGTCGGCATCCGACAGCAACGGATAATCGAAACCGTGCAGCGTCGAGAACTCCGCCTGCTTCGCCACCGGATCACGGCTGATGCCCACCCGCGACGCGCCCAACGCCGTGAACTCCGCGCCCAGGTCCCGGAAGTGACAGCTCTCCGCCGTGCACCCCCGGGTCATCGCCGCCGGGTAGAAGAACAGCACCACCGGCCCGGTCGCCAGGAACTCCGACAGCCGCCGCGGCGTGCCCGTCTCATCCGGCAGCTCGAAGTCCTGCACCACATCGCCGACACCCACACCCGCCACCGCGCACCTCCGTTGTCCGATCGAACGCGCGGTGAGCGTAAGCGATCACACCCAGAGCGCCATCACCTCGTCGGCCACCGTCGCCGCCTGCGCCCACCCGGCCCGCGCCGCGCCGGCCCGCCGCGCCGGGTCCAGCACGTTGCGGCCGATCGCCGTACGCGCCCCCGCGTCCGGCGTCACCACCACCACCTGCGACCCGGCCGCCCGCAGCTCGGCCACCTGCGCCGCCAACCGTGGCATCGGCCCGAACGCCGCCGACGTCGGCGCGAGGACCAGCACCCGCTGCGCGCCCGCCGCCAGATCCGCGTTCACCGACGAGCGCATCCCACCGTCGACGAAACGACGCGCCCCGATCGTCACCGGCGGCCACACCCCGGGCACCGCGCAGCTCGCACCCACCGCGTCCACCAACGACACCCCGTCGGCGCCGTCGAACACCACGAACTCACCCGACGCCGCGTCGACAGCCGTCACCAGCAGCCGCCGCGCCGGCCACTCCCGCGCCGGCAACCGCGCCTCGATCACCGCCCGCCGCGACGCCTCCGACGGGGTACGCGCCGCCACCGCCATCGCCCCGATACGCGCCCTCGACCGCACCGCGTCCCGCGTACGACCACCGGCCCACACCAGCCGCGCCACCGCCAGAAACCCCAGCCGCGCCGCCAGCTCACCCGTCGGCGGGGCCAACTGCTCCTCGTACAACCGCTGCAGCGGCACCCCGGAGCGCACCTGCGCGCCGACCACCGAACCCGCCGACGTGCCCACCACCAGATCTGCCTCGGTGAGGGCCGCACCCCGCTCGGCCAACCCTGCCAGCAGGCCCAACTCCCACGCCACCCCGGTCACCCCGCCACCGCCGAGCACCAACGCCCGCCGCATGTGACCCTCCTCTCGACGATCGACCCGCGCCGGTCACGGTAGCGTCGGCTCACCCCACCCGACAGCCCCGGAGGCATCGTGGCACCACCCGTCACCGTCATCACCGGCGGCGGTCGCGGCATCGGCGCGGCCACCGCCCGCCGACTCGCCGCCGCCGGGCACCACCTCGCCCTGTGCTACCGCCGCGACCACGCCGCCGCCGAGACCGTCCTGGCCGACCTGCACGCCGCCGGCGCGCAGGCCATCGCGGTACGCGCCGACACCACCGACCCCGACCAGGTCGCCGCCCTGTTCGACGCCGCCGCGCAACTCGGCCCGCTCACCGGGCTGGTCAACAACGCCGGCGTCACCAGCCCCATCGGCCCGTTCACCGAGCTGCGCGTCGACGACCTGCGCCGGGTCGTCGACATCAACCTCATCGGGTACGTCCTCAGCGCGCAACAGGCCGCCCGCCGCCTCACCGACGGCGGCGCCATCGTCAACGTGTCCTCGGCCGCCGCGACCCTCGGCAGCCCGGGGGAGTACGTGCACTACGCCGCCGTGAAGGCCGCCACCGACACCCTCACCGTGGGCCTGGCCAAGGAACTCGCCCCGCGCGGCATCCGGGTCAACGGCGTCGCCCCCGGCATCGTGCGCACCGACATCCACGCCGACTCCGGCGTACCCGACCGCGCCGACCGCGCCGCCGGCCGCATCTCATTGGGTCGCGCCGGCGAACCCGACGAGGTCGCCGCCGCCATCGCCTGGCTGCTCAGCCCGGACGCCTCCTACGCCACCGGCACCGTCCTGCGCGTCTCCGGCGGCCTGTGAGCCGGGGCGCGCGGCGCCCCGGCTCACCGCTCAGTGAGTGAACAGCTTCGCCGCCGTGATCACCGTCTGCACGACCCCGTAGCCGAGCAGCACCGCCACCACCAGCCAGGAAATCCACAACCGGGCCTGCTGCCCGTGCCGACCGTCGTCACTCATCGCGTACCACTCCTCTCGACCGTCGTGTCGTCGTCCACGCCCTGCTCCGCCGCTGGTTCGTGGTAGCGCTGCGGCACCGGCCGCACCAGCAGGTTCGCCACGAAGCCCACCGCGAGGACACCCACCATCGTGAACAGCGCCGGCCGGTACGCCGCCGCCGTCAACGTGCCCGGCTTGCCCTGCGCGTCGAGGAACCCGTTCACGATCAGCGGCCCCGCGATCCCCGCCGCCGACCAGGCGGTCAGCAGTCGCCCGTGGATCGCACCCACCTGGTACGTCCCGAACAGGTCCCGCAGGTACGCCGGCACGGTGGCGAACCCGCCGCCGTAGAACGACAGGATCACGCACGCGAACAGCACGAGCAGCGCCGTCGCCGTCTGCCCGAACACGGCCAGCAGCGCGTACAGCACCATGCCCACACCCAGGTACACCAGGTAGATCGGCTTGCGGCCGATCACGTCCGACGTCGACGACCAGACGAACCGGCCCGCCATGTTGAACAGCGACAGCAGACCCACGAACCCGCCGGCCGCCGCCACCGACACCGCCGACGTCCCGTTTTCCCGGAAGAAGTCCTGAATCATCGGGCTGGCCTGCTCCAGGATGCCGATCCCGGCCGTGACGTTGCAGAACAGCACCACCCACAGCAGCCAGAACGAGCGGGTCTTCACCGCGTTGGCCGCCGACACGTTCGCCGTGGTCACCAGCGGCTTCGCCGCCACCGCCGCCGGGTCGAAGCCGGCCGGACGCCACCCGTCGGCCGGCACCCGCACGTTCGCCACCCCGAACATCATGATCACGAAGTAGCCCAGGCCGAGCGTCACGAACAGCCACACCAGCGCGCTGCCCGACGCCGTCGAGCCCGCGTTGGACGGGTCGTAACCGGGGTCGTAGAACGACAGGAGCTGACGCGACAGGGGAGAGGCCACCATCGCGCCACCACCGAACCCCATGATCGCCAGACCGGTGGCCAGACCCGGCCGGTCCGGGAACCACTTGATCAGCGTCGAGACGGGGGAGATGTACCCGATGCCCAGACCGATGCCGCCGAGCAGGCCGTAGCCCAGGTACAGCAGCCACAGCTGCTTCGTGGCGATGCCCAGCGACCCGACCAGGAAGCCCGTCGCCCAGAAGCAGGCCGAGACGAACATGGCCTTACGCGGCCCGTTCGCCTCCACCCACGTCCCCGCCACCGCCGCGGACAACCCCAGCATCACGATCGCGATGCTGAAGATCACCCCGATCGCGGTCTGACCGGTGTCGAAGTGGGCGATCAACGAGTTCTTGTAGACGCTTGTGGCGTAAACCTGGCCGATGCAGAGATGGATGGCCAACGCCGCCGGGGGAATGAGCCACCGGCTGTAGCCGGGCGGCGCGACGGTGTGCCGACGATCGAGTGCGGAAAGCATGCGCTGCTTCCTCTCCGAAGAGGACGTGAGACACCCCCACATGCCCACACCCCACGCCCGCGGCAAACCTCACCGTCGCCGGACGGTCCCTCCGGTGAGCTGAGCGGTCACTCAGCCCCTCCCTGCCGGCTACCCCAGGTCGGGCACGTGCCAGCCGCCGGCCAACGCGTCGGCCTCCGCCGGACCCCAACTACCCCTGTCGTACGGCCGCACCGGGGTCGCCAGATCCAGGATCGGCTCGACGATGCGCCACTCCTGCCGAATCGTCTCCGCCCGCGCGAACCGCAGATGCTGCCCGTCCATCGCATCGTCGAGCAACCGCTCGTACGCCTCCTGACGGCGACCCAGCGCCGCCCCGAAGTCCACCGACAGGTCGACCGGACGGCTCGCCACCTCCGCACCCGGGCTCTTCGCCTGAATCGACATCGTGATGCCGTCCCCACGACCCAGCCGGAACCGCAGCAGATTCGCCGGCGCCGCCGCCCCACCCGCGGCAGGGATCAACGCACGCTGCGGCTGCTTGAACTCGACCACCACCTCGGTCGCCGTCCCCGCCAGGGACTTGCCCGTCCGCAGATAGAACGGCACACCCGCCCACCGGGGAGAGTCGACAGTCAACCGGGTCGCCACGAACGTCTCCGTGTTCGAATCCGGCGCGACACCCGGCTCGTCGCGGTAGCCCGCGTACTGCCCCCGCACCGTCAACTCCGGCGACAACGCCTCGATCTGCCGCAGAACCGCGGCCTCCGCCTCACGAAACGCGTCCATGTCGTCACCCGCCGGCGCGTCCATCGCGATCAACGCGACCACCTGGAGAATGTGGTTCTGCAACACGTCACGGGTCGCGCCCACGGTGTCATAGAACCCGGCACGACCCTGCGTGCCAAAACCCTCGGCCAGAGTGACCTGCACGTTGTCGATGTGCTCGCTGTTCCACAACGGCTCGAACAGCCGATTGGCGAACCGGAACGCGTACAGACTCTCCACGGCCTCCTTGCCCAGGTAGTGGTCGATCCGGAACACCCGCGTCGGATCGAAGGCCCCCCGCAACGTCCGATCCAACTCCGCGGACGACGCCAGGTCACGCCCGAACGGCTTCTCCACGATCACCCGACCACGATCGGCCAGCCCGACCGCCGCCAGCCCCCGCACGACCGCACCGAACACCATCGGCGGAATCGCCAGATAGAAGACCGGACGCTCGGCGTCGCGCAGACGCTCCGCCAGCCGCTCGTACGTCACCGGGTCCGCGTAGTCGCCCGAGATCATCGACAGGTTGCCCGCCAGGGCGTCGAACGCCTCGTCGTCCACCTCGTCACTCGCCTCGGCCACCGACTTGCGGGCGGTCGCAATCAACTGCTGATCGTCCCAGGGGGAGCGGGCCACCCCGATCACCGGGACATCGAGCCGACCACGTCGGGTCAACTCGTACAGCGCCGGAAACAGCTTCTTCGAAACGAGATCACCTGTCACGCCGAACAGCACTACCGCGTCTGAGCGCACGTGCATGGCACTTCCATCCGATCATGTGGAAACCTGATCTTCCGAACGGACAACCGCGAGCCCACAGGAGGAATTCCCCGGCAACGACACACGTGAGGTCGGCGACAGCGACGGCGCACACCCTGAGAAGTCCACCGATCAGAGTGTGACGCGGGCGACACCCAACCCTGATCGACGAATCTCGATCATCCTAAGGCCCGCCAACCCCGACGCTCCACCCCCTCCCGCGTATCCG
Organism: Micromonospora sp. NPDC005197; assembly: GCF_040608295.1. Classification (NCBI taxonomy): domain Bacteria; kingdom Bacillati; phylum Actinomycetota; class Actinomycetes; order Micromonosporales; family Micromonosporaceae; genus Micromonospora; species Micromonospora sp. NPDC005197. Next base: position 80,713 of record NZ_JBEXHY010000008.1, read on the forward strand.
CCACGACCGAAGACGGGCAGCAACGCTCCGCGCGACAGGGGAGGACCCCAGAATGAACCTGGCAGTCGACCGATCCGCCGCAGCCGACCCCGAGGTGGTGTGCCTGCCGATGTTCGGCATGACCCGCACCGCCACGGCCACCGCCTTCAGCCCCGCCCTCGCCGGCGCCGACCTGCGCGAGACATACCTGGACCTGCCCGGCCACGGCGACAGCCCCGCCACCTGCCCACCCACCTCCCAGGCCCTGCTGGACACCGTCTGCGCATGGCTCGACCACCACGTCGACGCACCGGTCCTGATCGCCGGCGCCTCCTACGGCGCCTACCTCGCCGCCGGCATCGCCCGCCAACGCCCCGACCTGGTCCGCGGCCTGCTCCTCGTCTGCCCCGGAATCACCATCGCACCGGCCAGCCGCACCCTGCCCGACCACCGCCCACCCCCGGGACCCGCCGGCTGGCTCGACAACGCCCCCACCGAACTGCGCACCCACCTCGACACCGCGCTCGGCCACCGCACCCCGGCCGTCGTCGCCACCGTGCTCGCCGCCCTGCACGCCGGCGGCCCCGGCGACGACACCTTCCAACAGGCACTGCGCACCGACCCCGGGTACGCGCTTCCCGACGAGGCCACCGACACCCCCTACGACGGCCCCGTCAGCGTCCTCACCGGCCGCCAGGACGGCATCGTCGGCTACGCCGACCAGTTCCACGCCATGCGGCGCTACCCCCGAGGCACCTTCACCACGATCGACGCCGCCGGGCACTACCTGCCCTTCGAACAACCAGCACTGCTGCGCGCACTCACCCAGGACTGGCTACACCGGACGCTGACCTCACCCATGCCACGGCACACGACGGCGCAGCGCCTGCGCGACAATGGCCGGCATGGCTGACCTGAGCGATACGAAAGCCGCGCTGCACTACTACCTGCGGCGGACGCGCGACGACCTCGTCTGGAAGCTCGACGGTCTGAGCGAACGCGAGGCCAGAACACCCCGCACCGTGACCGGCAACAACCTGCTCGGAGTCGTCAAACACTGCCTCAACGTCGAAGCCGGCTACTTCGGGCCCACCTTCGGCCGGCAGTTCCCGACGCCCGAGGAACTGGTTCCCCTGCCGGCATTCGACGACGACCCGCAGGCCGACTGGTACGCGCGCGAGGACGAGACGAAGAACGGCCTGATCGACCTGTACCGCCGTGTCGCGCTGTTCGCGGACGAGACGATCGACCAGCTGCCGCTCGACGCGCCCGGGCAGGTGTCCTGGTGGCGGCCAGGGCACCAGGACGTGACCCTGGACCGGATCATCATGCACGTGACCGGCGACCTCGCCCGGCACGCCGGGCAGGCGGACATCATGCGCGAGCAGCACGACGGCGGAATCGGCTGGCACCAGGACGGCACCAGCATCCCCGACGGGTACGACTGGCCGGCGTACGTCAGCAAACTGCAGAAGCTGGCCGACCACTTCGAGTGACCGACCGCGCACGGCGCCCCCGCACAGGCGATCATGGCCGATCCGGGCTGGGGGAGAGGCGACGCGGAAACGGGCAGTGCCCGGCCGACGAGAACCCTCGCCGACCGGGCACTCTCGCGGCTGCGGTCAGCTGCCGGCACCCAGGTTCTTCAACCCCTGCAGCATCTCGGCGAAGTCGCTGGTCTCCGCCGCCGGCGGCGTCTCGATGGTCACCGCCTTGCCGTAGTCGGTGTAGTCGACCACCATGTCGCCCATCGCGCCCATGACGGTGCCCGCACGGCGCGGCCGGTACTGCTCGTCGACCCAGAGGTCGACCTTGATCTCCTTGACGCCCGCCGCGGCGAACTGCTTCTCGACACCGGCCCGCAGCTTGGCGTCCACCTGAGCCAGCTGCGTCGCCACCGGAGTGGTGACGGTGTAGTGGACGGTACGCGCCCCGTTCACCGTCTCCGCACCGATGACCGTCACGCCCTCGGCGGCGAGCAGCGTCTTGACCTGCTTGGTCGGGTCAATGTCCTCGAACTGCTTGCTGAAGTCCATCCCCGCCTGCTGGCCGATGCTGGTCATGTCCATCTTCATCCAGCGCTTACCGCCCATGCTCGCGCGGTCCTTCGTCGGCACCTCGACGTAGATCACGGTGCCGATCAACCGGATGGTGGTCGTGTCGCCGTCCGGGTCCGGCGTCGTCATCTCGGCCTTGACCGGGTCACCCAGGTCCATGACACCCTGCATGGAGATCTTCTCGCCGCCGACCGTGCCCGTCATCGTCATCGTCACCGAGTCGCTCTTGTCGGTGACGTCCATCGTCTTCTGCAGCGACCCCTTGAGGTCGCTGGCGAGCAGCTCAAGGACGCTGGGCTGCTTCGGCGCCTCGGACGAGCCGGACGCCACGCCGCAGGCTGAAGCGCTGAGTGCGGTGATCGCCGAGAGCGTCACCACCGCGGTCTTCTTCCACAGTGACACGTGTGCTTCTTTCCCCGAAGGATGCTGGGGATCTCCCCAGTAGATCGACGACACGCTAGCCCACCCGGTCGACTCCCGGGTGCCGCCCAAACCCCTTCGATAATCCACATTATGTAAAGTAAGCCGATTCGGGGGTCCCCTCGACAGCGGGCAGTCGCGGGTCATGCCCGGCACGACACGTGCCTCTCGATCAGCGCGACTCGTTGCGACACCGGTCCGGCCGGCACGTGGACCAGGTGGTGCCCGTACGCCTCGTACACCTGCTCGTGCACGCGGGCGAAGGCCAGCGCATCGGCGTGCGGCGATGGTGGCGTCTATCTGGCGGCGGCTCTGCAGGGCGATCACGGCGTCGGCGAAGTCGGGTTCGTGCCACGGCTCGGCGCACCCCTGCGCCTGGCGCTCGGCGATGATGTCGGTGGCGGCCTCTCGGACCGTGACGTGTCCCCTGTGGCGGAGTGCCTCCAGCAGGGTCGTCTTGCCGGCGCCGGGTGCTCCGGTCAGGACATACCGCGGTGGTTCGCGCATGTTCTCGCTCCTCTCCCCCCGCTTCCCGGGAACGCGAAAATGCTGCATAATATCCCTTATGCATGACAAAAAGGACGAATCGCTCGGGGTGCTGATCGAGGAGTTCCTGACCGCCCGCGCGACCCGCAAGCCCTCCCCCCACACCCTGGCGGCCTACCGGCGAGACCTGTACACGGTGGCCGCCCTGGTCGCCGAGGGTGACACCACTCCCCTCCCCCTGGACGCGCTGTCGATCACCGACCTCTCCCCCCGCGTCATGCGGGCGGCGTTCGCCCGGTTCGCCGCGCCCCGGGCGCCCGCGTCGGTGCACCGGGCCTGGTCCACCTGGAACAGTTTCTTCACGTTCCTGGTCGCCGATCAGGTGGTGGCGGGCAATCCGATGCCGGCGGTGGGCCGTCCCCGGGCGCTACTCCCCCAGCCGAAACCGCTGCGGGGCGCGGACACCCCCGAGGTGCTGCTCGCGTCGGTCGCCCGCGACGACGGACGGCAGCGCGACCCGTGGCCGGAGCGGGACGTGGCGGTGCTGGCGGTGGCGCTGTGCGCGGGGCTGCGCCTGTCGGAGCTGCTAGCGCTGCGGGTCGGTTCGCTGGCGGGTCGGCCGGGTGAGCGGCGGATCGAGGTGGTCGGCAAGGGCGGGCGGCCACGCGTGGTGCCGATCGAGGCGGACCTGGATCGGGTGCTGCGGGACTACCTGGACAGTCGCGGGCGCCGTTTCGGGTCGCGGTCGGTACGTCCCGACTCGGCGTTGCTGGTGGACCGGCGCGGTGAGCCGCTGCGCCGCGGTGGTCTGCAGTATCTGGTGGAGTCGTGTTATCGGCGGGCGGGCATCGGTGACCGGGTGCCGCGCGGGGCGCGGCTGCACGCGTTGCGGCACACGTTCGCGACCCGGTTGGCGGAGGACGGGGCGAGCGCGGCGGAGATCATGCGGTTGCTGGGGCACGCGTCGTTGGCGTCGTCGCAGACGTACATCGAGGTGACGGCCGGGCAGCAGCGTGACGCGGTGCGGGCCAACCGCACCAATCGCGCGTTGGCTGCTCTGGTCGGGTTGGACCAGGACTGAGCGGGGTCAGTGTGCGCGGTGGCCGGTGCCGTCGGCGGTGACGGGAAGGGGGCCGAGGACGGCGTTGATGATGTGGATGCGGGCGTTGGTGGCCTGGTAGTCGGCGCAGACGGTGTCGGCGCGGTCGGCGAGGCGGGTGGTGGCTCCGGTACGGGTGACGGTGATGGTGGCGCCGTCGATTGTGGTGGTCGAGCCGGCGGTGGCGAGGTCGCCGATCGGGTGGGCTCCGGTGCTGAGGTGGGCCTTGAGCAGGGTGCGGAGCTGGTCGGTGTGGTGGGTCATGAGGTCGTCCCAGTTGTCCTCGGAGAACGTGGCGGCGAAGGCGTCGTCGGTGGGTGCGAGGACGGTGACGGCGGTGCCGGCGGGGAGGTCGGTGAGGACGCCGCTGGTGCGCAGAGCCGCTTCGAACGTGGTGAGGGTGGGGATCCAGCGCAGTGCCTCATCGACGGGTTGACCGGCGAGGAAGGTCGGGTTGCCGGGGTCGGTGCCGGTGGGCAGGGCGGCGCAGAGGGGTCCGGTGACCTGGGGTGTGGTGGCGGCTGACGCGTCCTGGGCGCGAGGTGTGGTGCCGGTGCAGGCGGCGAGCAGCAGCAGTGTCGGCGCGAGGAGGAGGAGCCTTCGCGGTCGGGGGTGTCGCGCTGCGGTGGCGGGGTGCGACACGACGGCCTCCACGGGTTCGGGGTGGACCGGCGGCGCGAGCGTGGGGCCCGCGCCGCCGGTGCGGTCAGTTGGCGTTCAGAGTGCCGCGCACTGGGTGGTGCGGGGGCCGTGCACGGTGTTGGCGATGCCGAGGTTGGTCGGCGTGGGGTTGTTGCCGGTGCAGGTGAGAGGGCCGCGGATGGTGGAGCCGGCCAGCAGTGGGATGTCGGTGCCGGTGGTGTTGCCGGTCAGGCTGACCGGGCCGGCGACGGTGACGTCGATGATGGAGACCGCGTCGGTGGTGTTGGCGATCTGGACGGGGCCGTTGACGGTGCTGTCGGCGAGCAGGACGCCGGCGGCGCCGCTGGCGGTGACCGGGCCGCTGATGGTGGTGCCGGTGGTGACGAGTGCCGCGCCGGCGCGGACGGTGACCGGGCCGTTGACGGTGGCGTTGGCGGCGCAGGTGAAGCCGGTGACGACCAGGGGTCCGTTGCGTCGGCCGGTGAGGGTCGGGTAGACGCGTTCGCCGTCGGTCAGCTTCTCCACGCCCAACGGGTCGAGCAGCAGTGGGATGAGGCCGCGTTCGGGTTGGTTGAGGGGGACGTACCAGCCGTCCGTGGTCTTGATGACCTTCCAGCCGTGGGCGGCGATGCGCTGGGCGACGGTGGTGCCGACGCCGCCGGGTCCGTCAGTGCGCGGGGCGTTGTACTGGGCGTCGGTGAGCTTGTAGGCGCACGGCGCGTTGTCGAGGATCAGGTTGGCCGGGGGCGCGTCCAGGGGCGGCGGGCTGTCGCCCGGGTGGGGTGCGGGGTGGGCGGGGATGGGGCGGGAGCCGCGGAAGACGAGGCGGCCGGTGTTGGCGGCCTGGATCTCGATGGCCTCGGCGCGGGAGGTGAGGATGTCGCCGCGGTCGGTGCGGTGGTAGTCGAGGAACTGCTGGAACGTCCAGAGGGCGGAGTAGGTCTTGCGGCGCCGGTTGTTGGCGGTGTTGCCCTCGTCGGGTCGGGTCTGGCCGCCGGAGCTGCGCAGTTCCAGCAGGGAGTTGGTGACGTTCTTGAGGCCGAGGGTGTTGCGCAGGATGGTTTCCTCGCTGAGGCCGACGTTGCCGCCGCCTTCGCAGCCGTAGGGGCAGGGCCACCAGCCGGCTTCGGCGCCCTTGGCGTACATGTGGCCTTCGATCATGTCCTGGGACTGGTCGAAGATGGGCTGGGCGACGTTCTGGTGCCGGGGCGGCAGCATGGGCAGGTCGCCGGCGCGGGAGTTGCCGAACTCGTGGCCGTCGTAGCCGGCGACGGGTCGGTAGTCGCGGACCATCGTGATGTACGCGGCGGTTTCGGGTTGGCGGATCAGGGAGTAGTCGCGGTTGAGGTCCTGGCCGGTGGAGTTGCCGCGGGTGTTGGCGGCGCGGCCGTCTCCGTTGATGGTGGGGACGATCAGGACGGTGGTGTGGCTGAGCAGGTCGGTGATGCGGGGGTCGGTGCTGAAGGCGAGTTGTCGGGCCATGATGAGGCAGGCTTCGCGGTCGCCGGGTTCGTTGCCGTGCACGTTGCAGTTGATGGCCACGGGTGCGGTGGCGGCGACGGCTGCGGGGGTGGCGGCCGGGGTGGGGTGTCCGATGACCAGCATGTTGATGGGCCGGTTCTGGACGGTGCGGCCGAGTTCGACGACGCGTACCCGGTCGCTGAGGGCGTCGATGGCGGCGGTGTAGGCGTACTCGTCGGTGTCGCTGGTGTACTGCGCGGCGTGGGTGGTCTCCCACTGGGTGCGCAGTTGTTGGCCGGGGGTGTCGGGGTTGCCCCAGGGTGCGGTGGTGGTGGCGGTGACGGGGTCGGAGTAGGGCTGTTCGGTGGTGCCGGTGCGGGCGCGGACGCGCCACTGGAAGCTGTCGCCGGGGTTGAATCCGGAGTCGGCGAAGGTGGGTGCCTGCTGGTTGATCTGGCGGTTGGGGCGCCAGACGCCGACGATTGTCGGTGCGCCGGTGGGGGTGCCGTTGGTGTCGATGGCGGTGCGTTCGATCTGGTAGTCCGTGGCGCCGTCGACGGGCGTCCAGGCGAGGGTGGCGTAGCCGTCGGCCTGGCGGACGGTGAGGTCGGCGACCTGGTTCGGTTGTGCGGCGCTCTGGGCGTTGGCGGGGGTGGGTGCGGTGGTGAGGGTGAGAGCGATGAGGGTTGCTGCGGCGACGAGGGTGGATCGCTGGCGTCTCATGTGGCCTCCGACTGTTTGATCGTGGCGCGACCCGCCCAGCATGATCGTCGGAGTTCGTCGATGCAATGATCTTGAGGCAATCTTGCGGCTCGGCGCTGGCTGCGTGGAGGTCGGGTCGGTCTTCAGCCGAGGTCGACCAGCAGGGGGCGGTGGTCGGAGATGGTGGACGGTGGTGCGGTGACGGCCCGTACGGGTGGGAGCTGGTTGAGGGCGTGCCGGTCGGCGAGGACGTGGTCGAGTTGGACGCGGGGCTGCCCGGAGGGGTAGGTGGGGAGTCGGCCCAGGGGGCGCCAGCCGGAGATGAACCGGGCCGGGCCGGCGGGCAGGTTGAGGTCGCCGAGCAGGACGCGGGGGCCGGGTAGCGCGCGGAGGGCGCGCACGGTCTGGCGGAGTTGGCGGGCGTTCCAGCCGGGCACGAACGACAGGTGGGTCGCGGCGGCGGTGAGGGGGCCATGTGGGGTGTCGAGGACGGCGGCGAGGACGACGCGGGGTTCGTCGTGCAGCAGGATGAGGCCGCCGCCGGGGCCGGGGACGTAGACCGGTGAGCGGACGGGGGCGGGCTTGAGTCGGGTGACGTGCCAGCTGCGTACGGGGTGGCGGCTGATGAGGCCGATGCCGTAGCAGGGTTCGCCGTGGCCGTCGTCGTCGTGGCGCAGGGGGCGGAACTGTTCGCCGGGGGTGCCGACGACTGCGGCCGCGAAGCGGTGGTGTGGCGCGTCGAGGGCTCGGGCGGCGATGGCGGTGAGGTCGAGGTTGCCGCTGCGGTGTTGGTCGCGGTCGACCTCCTGCAGGGCGAGGACGTCGGCGTCGAGGGCGCGGACGGCGGCGGCGAGTCGGTCGGGGTTGACGAGCCCGTCGGTCAGGGATCGTCCGTGCAGCAGGTTGAAGGTGGCCAGGCGCACTCCTGCACCCTACGTCCCCGTGGCAGGGTTGCCGTGTGGTGAAGGTGCTGCTGTGTTCGATGCTGGTGTTCGTGGCGGTTGGCGCGTTGGGGGTGTGGTTGCGGCGTTCGCGGGGTCGTTGACGGGTGAGGCTGGCCACTTCGGGCGTCGGTGGGTCGGGTGGGGTGGGGAGAATTGCCGCCCGTGGACGTCGTATCGCTGAGTACGTTGCTGGTCGCCGCCGCGATGGCCGGGTGGGTGGACGCCGTGGTCGGCGGTGGTGGGCTGCTGTTGTTGCCGGCGTTGCTGGTGGCCGCGCCGGGGTTGCCGGTGGCCACGGCGTTGGGCACGAACAAGTTGGCGGCGATCTTCGGTACGGCGACGGCGGCGGCGACGTACGCGCGGCGGACGAAGCTCGACTGGCGGGTGGTGGGGCCGGCGGCGGGGCTGGCGGTGTTCAGCGCGGGGGTGGGTGCGGCACTGGCCGGGGCGGTGCCGGCGTCGGCGTACCGGCCGGTGGTGTTGGTGGTGTTGGTGGCGGTGGCGGTGTTCGTGCTGCTGCGTCCACGCCTGGGGGTGGTGGCGGTGCCGGCGCGGCGGACGCCGGCGCGGGTCGCGGTGGCGATCGGCGTGGCCGGGTTGGGCATCGCCCTGTACGACGGGTTGATCGGTCCGGGTACGGGCACGTTCCTGGTGTTGGCGTTCACGGCGCTGATCGGTGCGGACTTCGTGCACGGGTCGGCGATGGCGAAGGTGGTCAACGCGGGCACGAACCTGGGTGCGTTGGTGGTGTTCGGGGTGACCGGGCACGTGTGGTGGTTGCTGGGCGCGGGGATGGCGGTGTGCAACATCGCGGGCGCGGTGCTGGGTGCGCGGATGGCGTTGCGCCGTGGTTCGGGTTTCGTGCGGGTGGTGCTGCTGGTGGTGGTGCTGGCGTTGGTCGCGAAGTTGGGTCACGACCAGTGGGTGGCCCGCTGACGGAGGCGGGTGGGCCCGCCCTAGGCGCGGCGGCTGGGTGAGTCGAAGCGGCCGGCGCGGATCTCGCGCAGGGCCCGGCGGCGGGTGTCGCCGCGCAGGGTGTCGACGTAGAGGGTGCCACGCAGGTGGTCGGTTTCGTGTTGCAGGGCGCGGGCGAGGAAACCGGTGCCGCTGATGGTGAGCGGTTCGCCGTGCTGGTCGACGCCGTGGGCGGTGGCGTGCAGGGCCCGTACGGTCGGGAAGTACAGCCCGGGGATGGACAGGCAGCCTTCCTCGTCGTCCTGGAGTTCGTCGGACAGTTCCAGGGTGGGGTTGATGAGGTGGCCGCGGTGTCCGTCGGCGTCGTAGACGAACACCTGGGCGCTGACGCCGATCTGCGGTGCGGCGACGCCGGCGCGGCCGGGCTCGCCGAGCAGGGTGTCCATGAGGTCGGTGACCAGGGCGCGTAGCTCGGCGTCGAAGGTGGTGACCGGCTCGCATTCGGTGCGCAGGACGGGGTCGCCGATGATCCGGATGGGCCGCATGGTCATGCGGGTCAGCGTATCGCCGTCGGTGGTGGGGTCAGCGTCCGGCCAGGGTGGCGCGGATGGGGGTGGTCTTCGCGGCGGCTTCGGCGACCTCGGCGGCGGGGTCGCTGTCCCAGGTGATGCCGCCGCCGGCCCAGGTGTGCAGCAACTCGCCGTCGGCGGCGGCGGTGCGGATGGTCAGGCCGAGGTCGACGCGGCCGGGTGCGACCCAGCCCAGCGCGCCCATGCTGGCGCCGCGGCCGACGGGTTCGAGGTCGGCGATGTGGGTCAGGGCGGCGAGTTTCGGTGCGCCGGTGACGGAGCCGCCGGGGCAGGTGGCGCGCAGCAGGTCGGCGAGGCCGAGGCCGTCGGCTGCGGTGGCCCGTACGGTCGACTCGGCCTGCCACAGGTCGCACCAGCGGCGCACGGTGAACAGGTCGTCGACGGTGACGGTGCCGGTGCGGGCGATGCGGGCGAGGTCGTTGCGTTCCAGGTCGACGATCATGATGTGTTCGGCGCGTTCCTTGGCGCTTCTGAGTAGTTCGGCGCGGCCGGCGGCGGTGGCGGGGCGGGTGCCCTTGATGGGTCGGGTGATCAGGTGCCCGTCGCGGACCTCGATGAGGGTTTCCGGGGAGGCGCAGCCGATGGCCCAGTCGTCGCCGGTGAGGACGCCGCCGTAGCGGGCGCCGGGCAGCGCGCCGAGGCGGAGCAGGGCGGGCAGCGGGTCGCCGGTGTAGGGGGCGGCGGCGTGGCCGACGAGGTTGGCCTGGTAGACGTCGCCGCGGCCGATGGCGGCGCGGATGGCGTCGACGGCGGCGGCGTGCTGCTCGGGTGTCCAGCTGTCGGTCCAGTCGCCGAGCCACCAGGGTGTCGCCGCGCGGGCGGGGGCGCGTCGGGTGGGGCCGTGGTCGTAGACGACGACGGCGAGGTCGGGCAGGGCCGGGGCGGGTTCGGGCGCCGCGGTGGGGGCGCCGGCCAGGTGTGCTCCGGCGGCGGCGGACAGGTAGAGCGCGGCGCCGCAGGCCCCGGTGTCGTGGTGGGTGGGGGTGGGTCGGGTGAGGTCGCGCAGGTTCAGGCCGTGCGCGGCGAGGAACTCCTCGGCGAGGGCGGCGGGGTCGCCGCCGTCGGTGCGGCGCCAGTGCAGGCGGGCGCGTTCAGCGAGCGTGTCGCGACAGGCGGTGGGCGCGGCCGGCACATCGACCAGCACCTGTGGGAGCGTTTCCACGCCGTATGGTCCGACCTTCCTCATCCGTTCAGTGGATTTCCCGTACGCCAGGCCGGCACCTGCTCGATGCTGGACACTTTCGCTTGGTACTGTGCGTCACTGGTCATGTGAACCATGACACAGTGCCCCCACAGTCCGGAGAACCCGATGTGCCAGCACCAACCGACCTGCCCCTTAGCTGAAGCCACCGACCGGGAAGCCGCCCGGGTCCTCGCCTGCTTCCCTGAGCAGGGCTGGAGCCTGCTCTGCAACGGTGTCATCGTCTTCGAGGACACCGGCGAGTTGCTCCCCGACGGCAGCAGCATCGCACCGCACCGCGGCCCCGCCCGCCACGCTCTCGTGGCCTGAACGACCACCCAGCGTAACCACACCGCCGCCGTCGACCCAGGCTAGTCCCCCGGTACGGGACGTCTCCGCCCAGGTCGCGGCGCAGCCGGGGCGGCCAGAACCGCCCGCCCCGGCCCGCCGACGTCAGTCCTCGAACGCCTCCGGCGACGGGCACGAGCAGACCAGGTTCCGGTCCCCGTAGGCGCCGTCGATGCGCCGCACCGGCGGCCAGTACTTCCCCGCCCGGTCGGTCCCGCCCGGGTACGCGCCCACCGACCGCGGGTACGGGTGCGGCCACTCGTCGCCGCTGACCATCGCCGCGGTGTGCGGCGCGTTCGCCAGGGGGTTGTCCCCCGCCGGCCACTGCCCCGACCCCACCTGCTCGATCTCCGCCCGGATCGCGATCATCGCGTCGCAGAACCGGTCCAGCTCGGCCAGGTCCTCGCTCTCGGTCGGCTCCACCATCAGCGTCCCGGCGACGGGGAACGACATCGTCGGCGCGTGGAAGCCGTAGTCGATGAGCCGCTTCGCCACGTCGTCGACGCTCACGCCGGTGGCCTTCGTCAACGGCCGCAGGTCGAGGATGCACTCGTGCGCCACCAGGCCCTTGTTGCCGGCGTACAGCACGCCGAAGTGCCCGCGCAGCCGCGCCGCCACGTAGTTCGCGGCGAGGACGGCCACGCCGGTCGCCCGGGTCAGGCCCTCGGCGCCCATCATCCGCAGGTACGCCCACGGGATCGGCAGGATCCCCGCCGATCCGTACTTCGCCGCCGAGATCGCCGGGGTGGCGTCGGCGTGCGCGCCGAGCGGGTCACCGGGCAGGAACGGCGCCAGGTGCGCGCGCACCGCCACCGGACCCACGCCGGGGCCACCGCCGCCGTGCGGGATGCAGAACGTCTTGTGCAGGTTCAGGTGCGACACGTCCGCGCCGAACGTGCCCGGCTTGGCGAACCCGACGAGGGCGTTGAGGTTCGCCCCGTCGACGTACACCTGACCGCCGGCGTCGTGGACCTTCGCGCACAGCGACGCGATGCCCGTCTCGTACACGCCGTGCGTCGACGGGTACGTCACCATGATCGCGGCGAGCGCGTCCCGGTGCTTGTCGATCTTCGCGTCCAGGTCGACGAGGTCGACGTTGCCGTCGTCGTCGCAGGCCACCACGACGACCCGCATGCCGGCCATCACCGCCGACGCGGCGTTGGTGCCGTGCGCCGACGACGGGATCAGGCACACGTCGCGGTGGGTTTCACCCCGCGACGCGTGGTAGGAGCGGATGGCCAGCAGGCCGGCCAGCTCACCCTGGGAGCCGGCGTTGGGCTGCACGCTGACCGCGTCGTAGCCGGTCACCTCGGCCAGCCACGACTCCAGCTGCCCGATCATCTCCCGGTACCCGGCGGTCTGGTCGTCCGGCGCGAACGGGTGGATGTGCGCGAACTCCGCCCAGCTGACCGGCTCCATCTCGGTGGTCGCGTTCAACTTCATCGTGCACGACCCGAGGGGGATCATGCCCCGGTCCAGGGCGTAGTCGAAGTCCGACAGCCGCCGCAGGTAGCGCAGCATCGCCGTCTCCGAGTGGTGGCTGCGGAACACCGGGTGGGTCAGGAAGTCCGAGGTCCGGGCCAGGTCGACCGGCAGGGCCGCGTCGGCGTCGCCGTCGAACGCGTCCACACCGAACGCCGCCCACACCGCGCGCAGGTGCGCGTCGGTGGTCGTCTCGTCGCAGGACATGCCCACCCGGTCGGCGTCGACCAGCCGCAGGTTCACCCCACGCTCGGCCGCCGCCGCCGCGACGACAGACGCCGCGCCGCCCGGCACGCGGGCGGTGATCGTGTCGAAGAACGCGACGTCCGCGACGTCGACGCCGCCGGCGCGCAGCCCGGCCGCGAGCCGCGCCGCCATGGCGTGGGTACGCGCCGCGATGGCGCGCAGCCCGTCCGGGCCGTGGTAGACGGCGTACATGCCGGCCATCACGGCGAGCAGCACCTGCGCGGTGCAGATGTTGCTGGTCGCCTTCTCCCGCCGGATGTGCTGCTCGCGGGTCTGCAACGCCAGCCGGTACGCCGGGTTGCCGTCCGCGTCGCGGGACACCCCGACCAGGCGCCCGGGCAGCATCCGCTCCAGGCCCGAGCGGACCGCCAGGTAGCCGGCATGCGGCCCACCGAAGCCCATGGGTACGCCGAAACGCTGGGTGGTGCCGGCGGCGATGTCCGCGCCGATCTCCCCCGGCGCGCGCAGCAGCGTCAACGCCAGCAGGTCCGCGGCGACGGTCACCAGGGCCCCGACCGCGTGGGCCGCCTCGACGAGCCGCGCGTGGTCCCGCACCGCCCCGGACGCGCCCGGGTACTGCAGGTGCAGTCCGAAGAACTCCGCCGGCAACTCGTCGCGCTCGACGTCGAGGACCCGCACGTCGATGCCGAGGGGCACCGCCCGGCTGGTGATCACCGCGATGGTCTGCGGCAGGGCGTCGGCGTCGACGACGTACACCCCGCTCTTGCTCTTGGACGCGCGCCGCGCCAGGGTCATGGCCTCCGCGGCGGCGGTGCCCTCGTCGAGCATGGAGGCGTTCGCGGTGGCCAGGCCGGTCAGGTCGGTGACCATCGTCTGGAAGTTCAGCAGCGCCTCGAGGCGGCCCTGGCTGATCTCCGGCTGGTACGGCGTGTACGCCGTGTACCAGGCCGGGTCCTCCAGGACGTTGCGGCGGATCACCGCCGGGGTGTGCGTGCCGTGGTAGCCCAGGCCGATCATGGAGACGGCGACGGTGTTGCGGGCCGCGAGGGCCCGCAACTCGGCGATCGCCTCGGCCTCGGTGGCGGGATCGGGCAGGTCGAGGGTGCCGTGCCAGCGGATCACCTCGGGGATCGCGGCGTCCATCAGCTCGTCGATCGAGTCGTGCCCGACGACCTCCAGCATCCGACGCTCATCGTCGGGGCCGGGACCGATGTGACGGGTGGCGAACTGCTCTACGGACATCAGGGGCGCTCCCGGGCGAGGTCGACGGATCGGCCTCCCCCTCTGTCGCGCCCGCACAGCGCTCCACAGTGCCTGCCCACGAGGTCCTTTTGCCTGAGAGGTTCCGGGGAGGATTTGCCCCTTCGGCGCCGCCCCTGCTGCTGTCGGGCGGTCTCTCCCACGTGGGTGGTACCGGCATGGTCAACGCTACCAGCGCCGGTGTTTCCGGCAGATGTCCTACCCCGGTGACGTCACACGCCGGCCGGCGCGGCCAGCGGCGCGGCCCCGCCGACGACCTGGTCGGCCAGCACCGGCAGCAGCGCCCCCAGCGGCGCGTCGACGCACACCGTGGCGTACCCGTCACCCCGGGTCGGCCCCTGGTTGACGATCGCGACCGGAATGCCGTGTTTCGCGGCCCGGATCACGAACCGGCGCCCCGACATGACCGTCAACGACGACCCGAGCACCACCACCGCCCGCGCCTGCTCCACCAGCGCGAAACACCGCGCCACCCGCTCGGGCGGCACCGTCTCGCCGAAGAACACCACGTCCGGTTTCAGCATCCCCGTCCCGCAGATCCCGCAGTCCACCGGCCGGAACCCGGCCACCTGCTCGTCGGGGAGATCCACATCACCGTCCGGGTTGACGGCGGCGACGCGGGCCACGAAGTCCGGGTTGGCCTCGCGCAGCCGCCGGTCCACCTCCTCCCGGGAGGTCAGGTTGCCGCAGTCCAGGCAGACCACCTCGTCGAGACGGCCGTGCAACTCGACCACCCGGTCGCTGCCGGCGGCGCCGTGCAACCCGTCGACGTTCTGCGTGATCACCGCGTCGACCAGGCCGGCGCGTTGCAGCCGCGCCACCGCGCGGTGCCCGTCGTTCGGCGCCGCTCGCGCGATCAACCGCCACCCCAGGTGGCTGCGCGCCCAGTACCGCCGCCGGGCGAGGGGATCCCGGGTGAACGCCTGGAAGGTCATCGGGGTGTGCCGGCGGGCCACCCCGCTGGGTCCCCGATAGTCCGGGATACCCGACTCGGTGGACAGGCCCGCCCCGCTGAGCACCACCACCCCACCACCGGCCACCAGCGAGGTCAACGCCTCCAGGCTCTTCGTCACCCCTTCATGCTGCCTCAGCGCACCCGCCGACGCCGAACACCCGGCAACGGTCACGTGGCGGCGGTCACGTGGCGGCGGTCACGTGGCGGTGCCGCACACCCGCTCGACGGCCAGCCCGTCGCCGTCTACACCGCGACGACGTCAGCGACGACGCAGGCGATGTTGTCCGGCGCCCCCGCGTCCCGCGCCGCGGCGACCAGGTCCCGCACCGCGTGTTCCGGATCGGCGGCCGCGCTCAGCGTCGAGAACAGGGCGGCCCGGTCGACGACCGCCCACAGTCCGTCGGAGCACAGCAGGTACCGGTCACCGGGCAGCGCCGCCCGCAGCGCCAGGTCGGCCTCGACCTGCTGACCGCCGCCCAGCGCGCGCACCAGCAGCGCCCGCTGGGGGTGCGCGCCCGCCTCGTCGCGGTCGAGGCGGCCCTGATCCACCTGGG
Source organism: Micromonospora sp. NPDC005197 (assembly GCF_040608295.1). Lineage (NCBI taxonomy): Bacteria > Bacillati > Actinomycetota > Actinomycetes > Micromonosporales > Micromonosporaceae > Micromonospora > Micromonospora sp. NPDC005197. Next base: position 95,994 of record NZ_JBEXHY010000008.1, read on the forward strand.
CCTGCACCCACGTGTGGTCCTGCGTCAACAGGGACAGCTCACCGTCGCGCAGGAGGTACGCCCGGGTGTCACCGACGTGCACCAGCGCCAGGTGGGTGCCGCTGCGCAGCAGCGCGGTCAGCGTGGTGGCCGGCTGGTGGTCGTCGGTCGCCAATTCGCGTACGACCCGGTCGGCGTCGGTGACCGCCCCCGCCAGCGTCGTCAGCAGGTCGACGGCCGGCCCGTCGGTGAGATCCAACGCGGTGAGGGCGTCGACGGCGGCGGCGCTGGCGGCCCCGCCGCCGGGCCCTCGCACCCCGTCGGCGACGGCCAGCAACCGGCAGGTGATCCACGAGGAGGCTGGCGAGCCGGGCGCGAGCCGCGGTGTCGACCGACACCTGCCGCCAGTACGCGGTGACCGCCTCCGCAGCCGCCGCGGGCTCCAGGTCGCACACGGCGCGGATCTGCGCCAGCGGCATGCCGATGCGACGCAACTGGGCCACCAGCCGGGCCAGCGGCACCTGCCGCGGGTCGTAGAGCCGGTATCCCGACTCGGGATCCACCGCGGCCGGCGCCAGCACCCCCACCCGTCCGTACAGGCGCAACGCCTTCGGCGTCAGTCCCGCCGCCCGGGCGAACGCCCCGATGGTCAGCAACCCCACGTCGGCATCCTCCTCGCGCCGGTCACGGCGACCGGCACGCACCACCCTGGGGGTTGCCCACAGGTCAAGGTCAAGCCCGGCGACACCGCCGCCGGTAGGTTGGGCCCATGCGTGTTGTCATCGCCGGAGGCCACGGCAAGATCGCCCTGCTGCTCCAGCGGCACCTCGCCGGCCGCGGCGACTCCGCCGTCGGCCTGATCCGCAACCCCGACCAGGCCGACGACCTGCGCGCCGCCGGCGCCACCGCGGTCGTCTGCGACCTCGAACACGCCGACGTCGACGAGGTCGCCGCGCACCTGCGCGACGCCGACGCGGTGGTCTTCGCCGCCGGCGCCGGCCCCGGCAGCGGCGCCGCCCGCAAGGACACCGTCGACCGGGCCGCCGCCGCGCTGCTCGCCGACGCCGCCACCCGCGCCGGCGTCCACCGCTACCTGCTGGTCTCCTCCATGGGCGTGGACAACCCACCCGCCGCCGGCACCGACGACGTGTGGGCCGCCTACCTACGCGCCAAACGAGCCGCCGAGGACGACCTGCGCGCCCGCGACCTGGCCTGGACGGTGCTGCGCCCCGGCCGGCTCACCGACGACGAACCCACCGGGCACGTCACCCTCACCCGACACGCCGGCCGAGGCGACATCAGCCGCGCCGACGTCGCCCTGGTCCTCGCCGCGCTCCTGGACGAACCCCGCACCGCCGGCACGACCCTGGAACTCGTCGGCGGAACGACACCGATCGCCGACGCCGTCCGCGCCGCCGCGAGATGACCCCCGGGCTGGGGTCGCGGTACGTGACCCCAACCCGGGCCGGTCAACGCTGGTGGTGACGCGGCAACGCCGCCTGCCCCGCCACGCCACCCACGAAGGGCGCCCCCGGCGTCTCCTTCGCGATCCGGTCCATCGTGCGCGCCAACTGCTCACTGCCGTCGTCGAGATGCCGCGCCGCCGCCTGCATGTGCGACACCATCATCTCGCCGAAGATCCGCAACGCCTCCCGGGTCGCCACCGTGTCGTCGAAGCTCGGCCCGGCCGTACTGCGGTACTCCGCCACCGCCCGCTCGGCCTCCTGCTTCGCCTCCTCCGCCGCCGCCCGCATGTAACTCTCGTACTGCAACCGGGCGTACTCGGCGACCCGCCGCGCGTAGTCGTGCGCCTGCGCGATGATCTGCTCGGCCTCCCGCTGCGCCGCCGACAGCAGATTCACCTCCTTGGCCGCCGGCACCTTCACCGCCGCGCCCGTGCTCGGGATCACCCCGTGGCGGTGCAACTCCACCCGGTCGGTGAGCCGCTCGTTCTCCGCCCGCAGGTTCGCGATCTGCGTCGCCAACAGATCCAACTCGTCGGCGACCTGCACCCGGAACCGGTCCACGTCCGCGTTGTCGTAGCCACGCCGCGCGAACGGCGCCGTCCCGAACTCCCACCGCCGAACCCGGTCGGAGGTCATCCGCACCTGCACACCGCCGGACACCTGAATCCCGTCGTACCGGCTGATCGGGGTCGCGCTCACCTCTCACCCCCCTCACTCGACTGCTGGACCGCCGTACGCCACGCCGGGCCGTACCACTGCTTGCCCAGACCCTCGTGATGCACCTGACCCTCGTGGTAACCCGCCCGAGCCAACGTCTGCACCGCGTGCGACACCATCTCGTCCGACCCGCACACGTACACGTGCCGCGAACGCCAGTCACCATCGGCCAACGCCCGGTCCACCGCGTACACGAACTCACCCGGCCGGTTCGCGTCCGCGCCCACCACGTACGTCACCGTCAACCACGGACACGACGACGCCAACTTGTCGATCGCGTCGCTGTCGTAGAACTCGCTGCGCGACCGCGCACCCACGTACAGATCCACGCGACGACCGGAACCCTCCGCGGCGACCTGCTCCACCAGGGCCTTCACCGGCGCCCAGCCGGTGCCCGACGCCAGCAGCAACAGGTCACTGGAACCCGCCGCCCACAACGCCAGGTGCTCCCCCACCGGCGCGGCCAGATGCACGCGGTCCCCCACCGCCGAGCCGTACACCAGCCGCGACGACACCGCGCCACCCGGAGCGGCCCGCACATGCAACTCCAGCGTGCCGTCCGCGCGCGGCGCGTTCGCCGGCGAGTAGTACCGCCACGACCGCACCGACGGGTGCGACACCCCGATCGACTGACCCGGGGTGAACGGCAACAGGTACTGCGGACGCACCGTCAACACCGCCACGTCGAACGCCCGCCGCTCATGGGACACGATCTCCGCCACCCACCACGGCGGGTTCACCGCCTCCGCGGCCTGCGCCGCCTCCGTCATCACCTGCGCGATCAGCCCGTACGCCGCCGCCCAGTCCTGGGCCAGCTCATCGGTCCACTGCTCGGCGAGAAAATGCTGCAACGTCGCCAACAGCGCCTCACCGACCGCCGGATAGTGCTCCGCGCGGACCGCGAACTTACGGTGATCCGCGCCGAGGTCCTGCAGGAAACCCACCAGCCGATCGACCTGATCCACGTGGGACACGATGTGGCCCAGCGCGGTGACCAGGCGGTCCCGCTGCCCCGCCATGTTCGTGGGGAACATCTGCCGCGTCTCGGGATGCGCCAGAAACAACGTCGAATAGAAGTAGAGCGGCACCTCGTCGCCGTGCCCGGCGACGAGGGACCAACTCTGCTTGAGTCGGGCCGCGTCCACGCTCAGACGCCCGGACGCTCTCCGGTGGCCACCACCTGGTCCTGCACCTGCGCCAGCACCGCCCGCACGTCGTCCTGCACGTCGGCCGGAACACCCAACTCGGTCAGCGTCGCGATCAGGTACTCACCGACCTTGGCGTAGTGCGCCACCGGAATGCCCAACGGCTGGTGCGCCTCGGCCAACCCGCGACCGGTGTACTCGTTCGGGCCGCCCAGCACCACCGTCAACATCAACGCCAGGTGCCGACGCTGGCCCGCCATGTCCACAGTGGCGAAATAACCCGCCAACTCCGGATCGGCGAGCACCTTGTCGTAGAACAGCTCCACGGCCGCCTTCACCGAACTCGCTCCGCCGATGCGGTCGTAATTCGAGGCGGGAGCGGTCTCTTCCGTAACCGTCACGGTCGTTCCTTCCGGGGTGACAGGTCGCGCGCGCGGTGACGCGCAGGGGCAACGGCCACCGACGCCACACCGTCAAGCCGCTGCGGCACACCGGGGACCGTGACGGACCATAGCGTGCCCGCAACCTCCGGTCAGGGCCCCCCTATCGGTTTCCCGACAGTCGACGCACACGCATCGTCACCACAGTGGACCCCGAAGATCCACCCACGGCAATCAGAAGATCACCCACGGTATCCACTGTGGAAAACGTCACCCGGGGAAACCGTCACCCGGACGCCACGACCTGACCCGCAGTCACCAGACGGCCGTAGCCAAAAGAGTCACCCGTATCGCCGGACCGGGCACCAGCGGACGCGCAGCGCGACTCAGCCGGCCCGCCGCCGCGCCCGCCGCGCCGCCAACTCGTCACCCACCGGATCCGACGAGGGCCCCACCACCGGCTCCGCCGGGCCGCTCGCCGCCGGCTCCGCCGGCAGATGCGACAACGACCCCTGGATCTCCTTGAACGCCCCACCGATCGCGATCCCGAAGACGCCCTGCCCACCCTGCAACAGGTCGACCACCTCCTCCGGGGACCGACACTCGTACACCGTCGTCCCGTCGGAGATCAGCGTGATTCCCGCCAGATCCTCCACACCACGCGACCGCAACGCCTCGATCGCCTTGCGGATGTTCTGCAGGGACACCCCCGCGTCCAACAACCGCTTCACGACCTTCAACACCACCAGATCGCGGAACGAGTACAACCGCTGCGTCCCCGAACCCGACGCGTCCCGGACGCTCGGCACCACAAGCGTCGTGCGCGCCCAGTAATCCAACTGCCGATAACTGATGCCCACCGCGTGACACGCCGTCACACCTCGGTAGCCCACCGAGCCGTCACCCTCAGTCGCCACACCCGGCGACGACGCACCCGGCTCACCCAACTGTGTACCCGGATCAGGATCCTGCGGCTCGTGCATCCGGACAACCTCCCCGTCAGTGCGGCGACGCGTCGTTTCCGGGACGCGCACCCCTCGACACGGCAACCCTAACGCCACCTTCAGGGGTTACCACGGAGGAACCGACGCGACACGCCGCGCAGCCACCGAGAAAGATCACCAACCACACGCCGACGTCACCCACCGTGACACCAGCGCGGAACCGAGCCACTCAGCCCGCGAAATCCTCCGGACGCACCTGCTCCAGGAACTCGCGGAACTTCTCCACCTCGTCCTCCTGCTCGTCGGGGATGACGATCCCCGCCTCGCTGAGGACCTGCTCCGCACAACGAATCGGCGCACCGACCCGCAACGCCAACGCGATCGAATCGCTCGGCCGCGCCGACACCCGCACCCCATCGCCGATCAGGAGATCCGCGTAGAACACGTTCTCCTTCAGCTCGGTGATCTCCACCGCCTGCAACGGCGCCTGCAACGCCGCCAACACATCCCGCAAAAGATCATGCGTCAACGGACGGGCCGGCTTGACCCCCTGCTGCTCATAAGCGATAGCCGTGGCCTCGACCGCGCCGATCCAGATCGGCAGATAGCGGTCGCCCTCGACCTCCCTGAGCAGGACGATCGGCTGGTTGCTCGGCAGCTCCACCCGAACTCCGACCACGCTCAGCTCGCGCACCGCCGCCTCCGTGTCGTTGTCACCTACGCCGCACCGCGCCCTTCCCTGCACGGTACACGGACCGCAACACGGTCGTCCGATGCGCTACAGCACCACGCCCGCGCCAGAGAGGGGTTACCCCGGCAAGCCTACGGCACGCTTCGGAGAAGAGATCTTTCCGCTCCACCGCCGCCTGCCGGGCACCCTCACCGACCCAACGTCGACCGAAGCCCCACCCGCACCAACGCCGCGTGCAACTGCTCCGACAACGCCACCAACTCCCGCGCCGTCTCCGCCGCCCGCGCCCGCGCCGCCGGATCACTCTGCCGCGCCAACGGCGCCACCAACTGCGCGAACAACCCGACCTCACGATCGGCCGCGCTCCGGTAACCCCGCAGATGCCGCGGCTCCAACCCGTACGCCGCCAAACCCGCCACCGCCGACGCGATGATCAACGCATCCGCGTCGTACCACCCCGGCGGATCCGACACCAGCACACCGAGCCGCTCCAACTCCACAAGCGTCGACTCGTCGATCCCACTGCGAGCCACCAGCTCAGCCCGGCCGAGCCGCACCTGCGACGACTCGGCCGGCTCCGCCGACTCCCGACCCGGCACCGCACCATCGGGCCCCACCGCGACCAACGCCGGCCGCGACCGCTCCGGCTGCTCGCCAGACGAATCCCACTGGGCCAACTGCTCACGGATCACCCGCAACGGCAGGTACCGGTCCCGCTGCGCGGTCAGCACGAACCGCAACCGCGCCACATCGTCCCAGCTGTACTTCCGGTAACCCGCCGCCGTCCGCTGCGGCTCAACCAGCCCCTCGGCCTCAAGGAACCGCAGCTTCGAAATCGTCGTGTCCGGGAAATCCACCCGCAACTGCCCCAGCACCTCACCGATGCTCATCAGCGGCTGGGACCGGGCCGCCCCGGGTGGCGTGGAGGCCGCAGGCTCGTTCACCCCCGGCCGGCCTCCTCCTCCGGGCGCGGACCGGCGATGAACACCACCCGGAACTTACCGATCTGTACCTCGTCACCATTGCTCAACGTGGCCGCCTCGACCCGCTCACGATTCACGTACGTGCCGTTCAGGCTACCCACGTCCCGCACCGTGAACGTCCCACCATCACGATGGAACTCCGCGTGCCGGCGCGACACCGTCACATCGTCGAGGAAGATGTCACTGTCCGGGTGCCGGCCACTGGTCGTCACATCGTGGTCCAACAGGAACCGGGCACCCGCATTCGGGCCGCGACGAACCACCAGCAGCGCCATACCCGGCGGCAACGAACCGGACATCCGGCTCGGCACCACATCGGTGTCCGGCCCTTCCAGCACTTCGTCGAGCGAGCCGAGATTGAGCGTCGAGGTGACGTCGAGTGGGGGGAACTCGTCGTCTGGGCGCGTCATGGGACCACCTCACGGATCTGTTCGGTCGGCGTCGGGTAATGGCGGGTCTGGCCCCCGGGCGCTCGTCCACCCGGCGGCTGGCTCCCCGTGCCCGGGAAGGCAATTCCACAACGCTCAACTAATGGATTCTTCTCGGTCGACTGGGCGAGCCTAGCCAGCGCCGAAATGCAGGGCAACCGGACGCGCGCAGACATCCCGCACACCGGATCAAGCACACTCAGCCTTCGGTGATCTTCTGGTACGCGCCCGCCGTCAGCAACCCGTCCGTCGCCGTCGGATCGTTCGGAGTGATCTCCACCAGCCAACCCGCACCGTACGGATCCGTGTTGATCAGCTCAGGGGTGTCACCCAGCGCGTCGTTGCGCGCCGCCACCGTGCCCGCGACCGGCGCGTAGATCTCCGACACACTCTTGGTCGACTCGATCTCACCCAGCGAGTCACCGGCCGCGACTACCGCACCCGCCTCCGGCAACTGCACGTACACGATGTCACCCAACGCGTCCTGCGCGAAGTGCGTAATGCCGACCCGCACCGAGCCGGTACCGTCACCCGCCACCCACTCATGCTCGGCGGTGTATCGCAGATCCTCGGGAATCACCAGACGCGTCCTCATCCATCGGTGCCCCGGACCACCCGGGCCCGGCGCGGCCGCGCCGGTCAGGAGACCGGACGGGCGTGTTCCTACTTGGTCGGCGCGTGCAGCGCCGAAACCTCGGCAACCTCACGCTCCCCAAACGCCACGTTACCGCCGTCACCCCGGACCGACGCGACCACCCCACCAGGAATGTTCAACGCCGTACGCATCGTCGCCGGATCACCGATCACCGTGATGGTGTACGGCCCCGTCAACCGACGCCCCTCCACCATCAACGACCCGTTGTCCCCATCGAGGAAGTACGTCGATGCGATCACCCGCACCGTCGCCCGGTCACCACCGGAGATCTGCATCGCCTCCGCGCCCGCGCCCCGCAACTCCTGCACCGCGTCCAACACCCGGTCCGCCGTGATCGGCTTGACCCCGTTGCTGGAGAACTGCACCGTCAACCCCGGACCCACCGCCGGCAACGTGCCCGCCAGAATCCCCAGCTCGTCCGCCCGACGAGTCGCCTCGTCCAACGCCGCCTGCCGACCCTGCGCACCCGAGGCCAACTGCCGCTGGCTCTCCTCCAACGCCCGAATGTCCTGCTGGAGACGGTTCTCGCGCGCATCCAGATCCGACAGGATCCGCACCAGATCCTCCTGACGCGTCGCCCCCAACGTCGGATCCGTCGACGTCGTCCGCAACTGCACGACAAGCGTGAACCCCAGCAACGCCAACAACGCCGCGATCATCACCCCGGCCGCGCTGAACCGCGACCGACCCGCCGCCACCGCAGGGGCCGACTCCGCCACCGGCTCGTCCACCGGCTCACCCGCCCGCGCCACCGCGCTCAGGTCCACCGTCGCGCCGTCATCGACCGGGGCCACCCCGGGCTCCGCATCCGGAGACTCCGGCTCCTTCGTCGGACCATGCGGCGCCAACGGACTCAACTCGTCCGGATCCGGCGCGTCCGGCCGCGGATCCGGCTCACCCGCCGGCCCACCCGGCCGCCCCGGCACCGCCGGCTGCGGCCAGCCCGTCCCCGTCTCCGCCTGCTCGTCGCTCATCGCTGTCAAACCTACGCCCGGAACAGGTGCCGACGGATCGCCGCCACATTCCCGAAGATCCGCACACCCAGAACGACCACCACACCGGTGGACAACTGCCCGCCCACGCCCAACTGATCCCCCAGATACACGATCAGACCCGCCACCAGCACGTTCGAGATGAACGACACCACGAACTGCTTGTCGTCGAAGATGCGGTCCAACTTCGCCCGGACCCCACCGAACACCGCGTCCAACGCGGCGACCACCGCGATCGGCAGGTACGGCTGCAACGCCGCTGGCACCGTGGGGTCAAGCCACACGCCCAGCACCACACCGGCGAGCAACGCCAGCACCGCGATCATCCGCCACCTCCGGAAGGACTAGCGGTCCCCGGCGAACCCGACGACCCAGGACTGCCGGACCGGACACCCGACCCCGAAGGGCTCGGACTGACCGACGGCTTGGCGTAGCGTAGCTGCGGCTCCGGAGCCGCCGGCAGGGTGAGGTCCTCCGCCTTGCGCACACCGAACGACAGGCCGGTCTTCTGCGCGACCTCCTGCATCACCGCCGCGCTGCGACTGTCCTCGAACTTGCGCCGCATCGACCCCGGCCCGATCGCCGACACCTCGTACGGCCCCGTCACCGGCCGGAAATCCACCAGGATCGCCTCGCCCGCCGTACGGATCGTCGACGTCGACGTCAACCGCTGCCCATTGATCGCGATCGCCTCGGCACCGGCGCTCCACAACGCGTTCGCCACAGCCTGCAGATCGCTGTACAGCACCTGCGGCGGCCCCGCGCCCTTACCGGTCACCGCGTCCGCGTTGCCCGGGGCGTCCGCCAGGCGCACCACCACACCGTCACCCCGCACCCGGCCGAGCCCGGTGACCGCCTCCAGGTCCCGCAGACGTGCCGCGGTCGACCCGCTCAACGCCGCGTCCCGCTGCCGGCTGACCTCCTCCCGCAGCTGATCCGCGCGCGCCGACAACCGGTCGGTCTGGCTCTCCCGCTCCTTGATCTGCGCCACCAACCCGGAGCGGGCCTGAGCACGCCCCGGCTCGTCCGCCATCGTCTGGCGATACGCCACCGCGAACAGGAAACCCAGCACCACCACCACGACCAGGCTGACCGACCGCGCCGGCCAACCCCGGGACGCGTCCTGCGACGACGCCACCCGCTCGCGCGCGGCCGCCGCGTCCGCGTACCCCGGATCCAGGGGGTTGCGGAACAGCTCGGTGAGGAAGTCCGGGGCGTACACCCGATCCGGGCGGGGACGCTCCGGCGGCGTCGCGCTCACGCGGCCGCTCCCGGGTCGCGCGCCGCGCGCACCAGCCTCGACGCCTGCACCACGTACATGGCGCCGGCCACCCAGTAGAGCACCAGCCCCCACCAGGCCAGCCCCCAGCCGATCGCGGCCGTCGCCGTCGCCGCCTGACTCCACTCGGTGGCCAACAGCAGCACCGGGAACGCCGCGAGCAGCAGGAACGTGGCGGTCTTGCCCACGTAGTGCACCGGTGGCGGCCCGTACCCGTAGCGGCGCAACACCGCCAGTGAGCCGAGCAGCAACGCCTCCCGGGCCAGCAGCGCCGCCGTGAACTGCCACGGCACGATCTCCCGGGCGGTGAAGGCAAGCAGCGTGGCGAGGATGTAGAGCCGGTCGGCGAGGGGGTCGAGCAGCTCCCCGAGCCGGCTCACCTGACTCAGCCGGCGCGCGATCCAACCGTCGACCCAGTCGGTGGTGCCGCCGATGGCCAGCACCACCACCGCCGCCACGTCCGCGCGGGCCACCAGGAACAGGTAGAGGAACAGGGGTACGCCCAGCAGGCGCCCGAAGCTGATCAGGTTGGGCAGGGTGAGCACCTGGTCGCCGGGAGCCTGGTCACCGGTGTCCCGCGGATGCTCTGCCCGAGCCGGCCGACGCGACACCCGAACCTCCTCCACCGCACGCCCCGACGCCAGACCGAGATCGGGCGCGGCGGAGGTCGTACGCGCTGTCGGGCCGGCAACCGCCGGCTCCCCTGCGGCCCCGGGATGGGACCTCTGCCCTGATGCGGCCCGCGATCTCGATGATCACGGGCCGGCTGAGTGCGCTGCCACTATATCGGGCTTCCCCGCGCTCCTCGGCCGCCGCCGCGTGCTGTCGGTGCGGCTGTGCCGCACTGTGGCGTGGATCACCACGTGTAGAGCGTCCTAGGATACTAGTGGAAGGGGGACGGCGGTTCAGGCCGTCTGGACCGCTTGATCGGTCTGCTGCTCCGGCACCGTCTGCGTGGCCGCCCGACCGAAGGCGAGCAACGACAGCAACAGATCGTGCTGCATCCGGGGCGGCATCCGGTCCAACACGGCCTGCACCGCGCGCTGGCGCCGCTCCGCCAGCTCCCGCAGCAGGGTCAGGGCGGCGGCGGTCGGCACCAACCGCACCTCCCGCCGGTCGCGCGGGTCGGCCACCCGGCGCAACAGACCGGTCGCCTCCAGCCGGTCGCAGAGGCGGCTGGCCGAGGAGGGCACCACGTCCAGCAGCTCCGCGAGACCGTTGACGTTGGTCTCCCGTCGGCCGCTGATCAGCATCAGCACCCGCAGCTGGGTCGGTGGCACCTGATGCCGCGACGCCGCCGAGTCGAGCACGGCGATCAGCGTCTCGGCGGCCGCGTCGATCGCCGAGGCGAGATCCGCAGGTCGCTCCACCCGATGTCCCCTGCCGTCGTCACGCTGGTGCCCGCCCGGCGCGGCGGCGGCAACCCTCATCCGCCGTCCCGCTCACGCGGACCATGCCAGTCGAGGCAGACGACGACGGCGTCGTCGCGCAAATCGGAATCCGCGTGATAGGCGTGTAGTTCGCGCATCACCGTACCAACCGCCTCGGTCGCCGGCTGCAACCGTGTGGCCCGCAGGGATCGGGCCATCATCCGCTGCCCGTACGGCTCCCGCCCCGCCGGCTCGGCCGCCCACACGCCGTCGCTGACGACGAAGACACGGTCACCCGGCGCGAGCTGGAACTCCTGCAGCTCGTAGCGGGTCTCGGCGAACATGCCCAGCGGCAGTTGCTGCTCCAGCTCCACCGGCTCGACCGTCGCGCCACGCATCCGCAGCAGGTGCGGCGAACCGGCGTCGACCGCCCGCACCCGCCCGGTGCGGATGTCCAGCTCGAGCAGCAGCGTGGCCACGTACCGACGGCCACGGTGCTGGTAGTAGACCGTGTCCGAGGCCAGCTCCGCCTGCTCCACCAGGCCACCGCCGGAGCGGCGGGCGTTGCGCATCGCGTTCACGGTGACCGCCGTCAGCAGCGACGCGGCCAGGCCCGTGCCCTCGCCGTTGAGCACCGTCAGGGTCAGCCGGTCACCGTCCAGCGACCAGTCGAAGTGGTCGCCACCGACGGTGTACGCCGGTTCCAACTGCCCGGCCAGGTGAAAGGCGCGGTGCGCCACGCTACGACCGGGCAGCAGGTCCCACTGCATCTCGGCGGCCATGCTGAGCCGCTCCCGGCGACGGGCCCGCCGATAACGGTCGGTCTCCCGGTCCGCGGCCCGCATCGCCACCGCCAGGTCGCCGGCGATGTCGGTGGCGCGGCCGGTCATCGCCGGGCCCGGGACGGTCGGCAGTTCGATGAGCAGCACACCCAGCCGCTCCCCCCAGACCGTCAGGGGCAGGTAGAGCCGGCAGACTCCGTCGTCCAGCCCGTCGCGCACCGGCTGCTGGCTGGAGAAGCAGCGCTGCGCCACGGTGTGCTGGGCCAGGGCTCCGGCCGCCGGCAGGTCCGGATCCAGCACCGGCCAGAGCCCGCTGATCCGGTAGTCGGCGACGAACACGTCGGTGCGTAACGCGCCCAACGCCGACCGGATCGCCCGGTCCGCCGCTTCCGCCAACTGGTCGGGCGCGGCCTCGCGCAGCGCGCGCGACACCCCGTCCGGCGCGTCCACCATGGTTGGTCGTCCCTCCATAAACTTGCTACAGGGCAAGCATCATACGGACGCCACCGGGCAGCCGGTCGTCGCGGGTCAGTCGGCGTCCCGTGCCGCCAGTACGCCGTGAAAGGCGTCCGGCACGTCGGCGGGCGGGCCGGCGGGCCGCCACCGGTGGACCGGGACGATCCCGTCCGACGTCGGCGTCCACCGGCCCAGCAGTGGTGCGAAGGCCGCCGGGGGACGCATCCGGAATTCCGGACCCATCATCGCCAGCGCCTGCGGGTGGGCGGCCAGCTCCTCGGTGTCGAAGTCCACGGCCAGCAGGCTGCCCGGCGCCGCGGCGGCGAACAGCTCGTCGAGGGTGCGCGTGAGCGTGGCGTCGTCGAGGAACGCGGCGAGCCCGAGGAAGACCACCCCCACCGGCCGCCGCCCCCACCCGGGTACGAATCGATGCAGCTGGGCCGGGTCGATCGTGCCGATGTCGGTGGCGTCGCCGTAGCCGTAGCCCGCCCGGTCGCTGTCAGCGAGGATCCGCTGCCCCAGCCGGATGGTGACCGGGTCGACGTCGGTGTAGAGCACGGTGGCCTCGGCGGCGACCTCGTGCACGTTGCCCATCGTGGGCACCCCCGCGCCGAACACCAGGAACCCGTCCACGCCCTGCTCGACCATCGCCCGCACCGCCCGGCGCAGGAACGCCCGCAACTCCCGGAAGACCGGCGCGCACGGCCCGTACGCCTGCTCGAAGGCAGTCGCCGCGGCCACGTCGACGTCGAAGTGGTGTTTCCCGCCGAGCCAGAAGTCGATCATGCGAGCGGTGCTCGGCTCGTCCGGTTCATCCATCGACGACGCTCCTCCCCGTCCGGTCGCCGCCAGCGTACCGACCCGGGCCCGACCGGCGGTATCGCTCCGTCGCGCCGCCACGCCCGCGATACTGGCTCGGCGGGAGGTGAGACGGGTGAACTCGGCGGATAGCGCGGCGGTGATGGTCGGCGTGGACGGCTCGGAGCCGTCCCTGCGCGCGGTGCGCCTGGCCGCCGCCGAGGCCGTCCGCCGGCACCGGCCGCTGCGGGTGGTGCACGGGTTCATCTGGCCGGTGCTGCACGTGCCGGTCTCCCCCGCTCCCGACGCGCCGGACTGCGCCACCGGGCCGAGGAGCTGGTCGCCGCCGCGGTGGCCGAGGCCGAGGCGACCGCGCCCGGGCTGACGGTCTCCGGCGAGATCATCGACGGCGAGGCGTCTGCGGTGCTGGTGGGTGAGTCCCCCACCGCCGCGCTCATCGTGCTCGGCGACCGCAGGCTGGGCGGCTTCTCCGCGCTTGTCGTCGGCTCGGTGGCGGTGCAGGTCTGCGCGTACGCCGGCTGCCCGGTGCTCGTCGCCCGCGGCGACCAACGCCCCGACGAGCCGGTGCTGGTGGCGATGGACGGCTCGGCGGCGTCCCGGCTCGCCGCCGACTTCGCCGCCGAGACCGCGGTGGCGCGCGGCGTGCCGCTGCGCGCGGTGCACGCCTACCGGCACCCCGGCAGCAGCGGCCCCGGTGACATGCAACCCCTGGTGTACGACGAGGCGCAGTTGCACGCCGAGCAGGAGCGGATGCTCACCGGCTGGCTGGACGGGCTGACCGACCGCCACCCGGGGCTGCGGCTGACCTGGCGGGCGGCGCACGGCCGCGCCGGCGCGGTGCTCGCCGAGGCGTCCCGTTCGGCCCAACTGTTGGTCGTCGGGGGGCAGGGGCGTGGCGAGGTGACCGGCTTGCTGCTGGGGTCGGTGAGTCAGTCGGTGCTGCACCACGCCCGCTGCCCGGTCGCCGTGGTCCGCGGTCCCCGCTGACACCCCGGGTTGGCCTCCCGCCAGACGGGTAGACGGCCGCGGTACGCCAACGGCGACGAAGGAGGCAGCAGATGCCAGGACCACGGCCGGGCAGCAACGCGTACGACAAGCAGCGGGCGCGGTTGCGCAACGCGATCGACGACTCCGGACGCCGGGTGCCCGACGGCAAGGCCAACCAGGTCGCGAACCGGATCCTGCAGGAGGATCGCGGCCAACGGGGCGTCGTACGTGGCGAGCGCACCTACGGCCCCAAGAGTGAACGCGAACCGGGCGACCCGAAGTGAGGGGGGTCGACCTGGCCGACGGCGCCATCGCGGGCGCCGTCGGCAGCACCGCGCTCAACGTGGTCAGCTACCTGGACATCGCTCTGCGGGCACGGCCGGCGAGCAGCACACCGGAGCAGACCGTCGACCGGCTGGCCGGCATCGCGCACGTGGACCTGGGGTCGGGGCCCCGGGCGGCGAACCGCCGCTCGGGGCTCGGGCCCCTGATCGGCTACGGGCTGGGCATCGCCGCCGGCGTGGCGTTCGCGCTCTACGCCGGTGGTCGGCGCCAGCCACTGCCGATGGCCACCGGCGTGCTCGGCGCCGGCGTCATGGCGATGACCGACGGGTCCATCACCGCGCTGGGGATCAGCGATCCGCGTACCTGGCGGCGCTCCGACTGGATCTCCGACATCATCCCGCACCTGGCATACGGACTGACGGCCGCCGCCACCAGGGAAATGTTGGGGGGGCCCGTCCGGAACGGGGGTTTTGGCCGGGGGTGGGGTTTGTGATAGGGCTCCCGCGCACCCCCCCGGCCGGAAGGCCCCATCTATTTAAAT